>CAZXLP010000006.1:0-18569 GCA_964642085.1 uncultured Anaerolineaceae bacterium | reverse complement strand
GCTACGCCACGCTCTTCGGCGAGGACGGCCGGCCGATGCACAAGAGCTGGGGCAACGCGATCGAGTTCAACGAGGCGGCCGAGCGCATGGGCGTCGACGTCATGCGTTGGATGTACACCAAGCAGCGACCCGAGGACAACATCCTCTTCGGCTATCACACGGCCGACGAGGCTCGGCGCGAGCTGCTGATCCTGTGGAACGTGTATGCGTTCTTCGTCTCGTACGCTCGACTGGCCGGTTGGACGCCGCGGCGCGGCATCGACGAGGAGATCGCTGCGGCCGATTCATGGCCGGTGCTTGACCGCTGGATCCTGTCGCGCGCTGCGGGACTGGCGGCCGAGGCTGGCGCGGAGCTGGCCGACTTCGACTCGATGGGGGCTGCGCGTGCGATCGGCGTCTTCATCGACGATTTGTCGACCTGGTACCTCCGCCGCTCGCGCTCACGGATGCGCACCAGCGCCGCAACCGAAGATCGCGATCCCGCACTCGCGACGCTCCACGCCGCGCTCGTGAGCGTCGCGCGGACCATGGCGCCGATCCTGCCCTTCCTGTCCGAGCAGATCTACCAGAACCTGAGCGTCTCGACCGTACCGGCGTTGCCCGACAGCGTCCATCTCACGAGCTGGCCGACCGAGGCCATGTCGTCCCACCGCGATGAGCCGGTCGAAAGGGCCATGGCCACGCTGCGGCGGGCGGTCGAGCTGGTGCGAACGCTGCGCGGCCAGGCCGGGATTCGTCTTCGCCAGCCGCTCGGTCGGATGTGGCTGGCCCTCCCCGGTGGCCGATTGGGCGCCCGCGACGCAGCCGACGAACAAGCACTCCTCGAGCTCCTCGCCGAGGAAGTGAACGTGAAGCACGTGGAGCTCATCGGCGACGAGTCAGCGCTCGTCGAGCGGCGCGTCAAGCCACTCCTGCCGGTGGTCGGGCCACGCCTCGGCTCGAAGATCCCCGAGGTAATGGCCGCCGTGCGCGCGAATGAGGTCGAGTACCTATCAGACGGCGGCGTGCGGGTCGCTGGTGTCGAGCTGACCGCTGACGAGGTCGAGATCATTGCCACGCCCCGGCCGGGGACCGCCGTCGCCCATGACCAGGGTGTCGTGGTCGTGATCGACACCGAAATTGACGAAGCGCTGCGCGCCGAGGGCGATGTGCGCGAGCTGTCGCGCGCCGTGCAGGACCTTCGAAAGCAGGTCGGATTGGAGCTAGACGAGACGATCGAGCTGTGGCTCCACGCTCCGGCCAAGGTGCTCGCACCCCTTGAGCCATTCTTGTGGCGGTTGGCGGAGGACACGCTGGCGGACGCGGTCCATCACGAGTCGGCGCCTGCCGGCATTCCGCAGACGACCCAGGAGGTCAACGGCGGTCAGGTCGCGATCGCGCTGCGCGGCCGGGGAGGGTCGTCGTGACGGTCGCCGCTGATCGGCGGCGGCGGTGGTTGGCCTTCGGCGGCCTGGCGGCGGTGGTGATCATTGCCGACCAGCTGTCGAAAATCTGGGTCGACGCGAATTTCGAGCGCGTCTCGACGCATCCGCTGCACGGACAGCCGCAGCCCACGCCGATAATCGACGGCTTCGTGCGGATCGCCAAGAACTACAACGAGGGCGGTATCTTCGGCCTGTTCGGGAACTCGGCGATCGTGCTCGCGCTGGCCAGCACCTTCGTGATCGGCCTGATCGTCGTGTACCAGTGGCGCGAGGGGACTCGTGGCCCGTGGCTGTTGACCGTGGCGCTCGGCCTTCTGCTGGGCGGCGCGTTGGGGAACTTCATCGATCGGATCCGCTATCAGCATGTCATCGACTTCGTCGACATGGGTATCGGCGACTGGCGCTGGTACACGTTCAACGTTGCCGACTCGGCGATCAGCATCGCCCTGCTGCTCTTGATCCTGCTCAGCCTGTTCGGCGAGCGGTTGACCCGCCGCCTCGCTCAATCGGCAGCTGGGTGAGCGAGCGGGTGACGGTCACCGTTCCAGCTTCCGAGTCGGCGCTTCGTGCCGATCGTGTCGTCGCCGACGCCGTGGGTCTATCGCGCAGCTATGTCCAGCGTCTGATCGGTGAGGGACGGCTCACGCAGCGTGGACAGGTCGTGAAAAGCAACACCATGGTCGAACCAGGAGCGAGCCTCGAGCTGGACATACCCGAGCGGCAGATGCCGAAGATCGAAGCGGAGGAGATGCCGCTCGAGATCGTCTACGAAGATGAGGACGTGCTCGTGATCGACAAGCCGTCCGGACTCGTCACCCATCCAGGGCCCGGTCACTCCTCGGGCACCCTGGTCAACGCCCTCCTTGCACGTGGCGGCGTCGAGGCGTATGGCAATGTCGCAGGTGTCGAGCGACCGGGCATCGTCCACCGGCTCGACCGCGACACCAGCGGTCTGATCGTGATTGCGCGCAACGACAAGGCACAGGCGGCGCTGATGGCGCAGCTCAAGGCACGGCGGGTCAAGAAGACCTACCTGGCGCTCGTACATGGCTCGCTGCCCGCGGAGGTGGGCAGGATCGAGGCGCCGATCGGCCGTGACCCGCGACAGTTCGGGCGGATGACCGTCATTGCCAGTGGCAAGGCCGCGGTCACCGGGTACAGGGTGCGCGAGCGGCTGGCCGGGTGGACGCTGCTCGAGGTCGACCTGCACACCGGTCGGACGCACCAGATTCGCGTCCACCTTTCGTCCATCGGCCACCCCGTCGCCGGCGACCCGGTGTACGCCACGGGCGCGGCGCGGCGCGGTCCCGACAGCCTGGATCGGCTGTTCCTGCACTCGTGGCGGATCGAGTTCGCCTCTCCGTCCGGTGACAAGGTCGTGCGCGCCGAGGCGCCCATGCCGGCGGCGCTGGAGCAGGTACTCGCCGGTCTTCGCGAGATGCGCACGTGACCGACGCGGTCGTGGAGGCCGTCGAGCCACAGATCGGCGCTCCCGGAGCGATGATCGTGATCATCTCCGGCCCTTCGGGCGTGGGCAAGGACACGATCATTCGCTGGCTCAAGGGACGTGCTGCGACGCCCGAGCGCCATTTCGTGGTCACCTACAAGACGCGCGCACCGCGCAACGGCGAGGTTGAAGGGGTTGATTACCAATTCGTGAGCGTCGAGGAGTTTCGCGCACTGATGGACGCGGGCCGGCTCCTGGAGGCCAGCGAGGTGCACGGCCACTGGTCTGGCACGCCGCGCGACCAGGTCGTGGAAGCGCTGACGGCCGGTCGCGACGCCATCCTCAAGATCGACGTGCAGGGCGCGGAGAAGATCAAGGCCCTGGTTCCGGGCGCTCTGCGCATCTTCGTGGCGCCGCCGTCCGAGGAGGCGCGCGAGCAGCGCATCGCCGAGCGTGGGACGGAAACGGAGGATGAGCTCACGCGTCGCAGACGCGATGCCGAGATCGAGATGCGCCGCCGATCCGAATACGACCACGTAGTCATCAACGAGACTGGCCAGGCCAGGGAAACCGCCCAGAAGATCGACCGGATCATCAAGCAGGAGCACGCACGCCACCCGCGCCGCAGGATCAGCCTCTGACGCTTTCGAGCCCAGCCGCCGTGGAGGTCACCGGTGCCGAGGCCTCCGATGGGAACGCCCGTCGATTGGTCGACGTCGCCGTCGATGCTGTCGGGCCACGGGGTGGACAGACGTTCACATATCACCTGTCCGGGCCGCTGAGCGACCTTGCTCCAGGCGAGGCCGTACTCGTCGAGTACGGGCGGCGCAACGCTGTGGGCGTGGTCATGGGAGCCGGCACGGACGACCCGGGCCGGTCGACCAAACCGGTGCTGGCGCGCATCCGCAGCGATGGCCCGCTGCTGCCGCCATTACAGGTTCGGCTCGCGCGGCATATCGCCACGCACTACCTCGCGCCACCGGCCATGGTCGTGCGTTCGATGCTCGCGCCCGGGATGCTCGAGCGACTCGAGCGCGTTGTGCGGCCCGCGACGGACGGCGGGGTGGCGCTTGTCGAATGGCAGCTGCGCCCATCCGAAGCGCGCGAGAAGCTCGAACGTCATGTACGCCTGAACGCCCGTGGCGAGGAAGCGGCACGATCGGAGACCGCGCGTCTCGGAGCGCGCCAGAGGGCGATGCTGGCCGAGCTACTCGAAACCGGTGAGGAGGCAAGCGCGGCGCGGCTTGCCGAGCGACATGGCTCGAGTGCCGTTCGCGGCCTCGTCAAGCGCGGGCTGGTGGACCTCGTGACGGTGAGCGTCGAACGGCGGCCGCGTGCAGGGCGGCCGGAACCGGTTCGCGGAACGATGCCGCCTGAGGCTGAGCTGACGGCCGAGCAGGCGACCGTTGCTGATCGAGCCCGTTCGCTGGTCGCGGCCCGTGAGCACGGGACGTTGCTTATCGAAGGAGCGGCCGCGAGCGGCAAGAGCGCGATATACGCCGCGGCGATACGCGCCGCGCTGGATGCGGGACGCAGCGCGCTCGTGCTGGTACCGGAGATCGCGCTGGCGATGCCCCTCCTGGAACGCCTGCAGCACGACGTGGGCACGGATGTCGCGCTGTTGCACAGCGCCCTGACTGATGGCGAGCGTGGCGATGAGTGGCGCCGAATTCGCAGCGGAGAGGCGCGCGTGGTCGTCGGGACTCGGATCGCGGTTGTAGCCCCGCTCGCGGATGTCGGCGTGGTGATCGTCGACGAAGAACACGACGCCGCTTACAAATCAGAGCGAACCCCGCGCTACCAGGCGCGTGACCTCGCTGTGGTGCTCGGAAGGCTCGCAGGAGCACCGGTGCTGCTCGGCAGCGCGACACCGGATGTCGTGACCCTTGGCCGCGCCAACCGGGGAGAGTTCGAACATTTCCGCCTGCCGGAGCGCGTCGCCGGCGTTCCGCCGTCGGTCGAGGTCGTCGATCTCCGCGCCGAGCTCGGCGCCGGGAATCGGGGGCTGCTTTCGCGTCGGCTCGCAGCGGCGTTGGAGGAGCTCGACACGAATGTCGGAGATCAGGCAATCCTGCTCATCAATCGGCGCGGCGCCGCGACAGTAGTCGTGTGTCGGGATTGCGGTTACGTGCAGATCTGCCCCGAGTGCCAACGCCCGCTGGTCTTTCACTCATCGAGCCTGTCGTTGCGCTGCCACCACTGCGGCGCGACGGCGCCCGTTGCCAGGCGCTGCCCGGCGTGCGACTCGCCACGCATCCGATATCTCGGCGGGGGCACGGAGCGTGTCGAGCGCGAGGTCAGGCTGCGATTCCCGCAGCTGCGTGTCGGTCGCCTGGACCGCGACGTGGTCGAGCGAAAGGGAGGCGCGGTCAAGGTCATGGACGAGTTCGCGGAGGGCGAACTCGATGTGCTCGTCGGCACGGCGCTCGTCGCCAAGGGCATCGATGTTCCCCAGGTGACGCTGGTCGGCGTCGTGTCCGCGGACGTGTCGCTCAACCTGCCTGACGAACGGGCGGCGGAACGGACGTATCAATTGCTCGCGCAGGCGGTCGGTCGGGCGGGGCGAGGCCAGCGGCCAGGTACTGCCCTGATCCAGACGTACCTCCCCGAACACCCGGTCATTCGCGCAGTGGCGAGCGGCAACGCGGCCGACTTCTACGACGCCGAGCTCACCTCACGGCGGCTGTTCCGGTCGCCGCCCTTCGGCGAGATCGTCAAGCTCACGGTTGCGCTAGAGGAGCGCGACAAAGCCGAGGCGATGGGTGCAGAGATGGCGCGCGCGCTGCGGGAGCGAGCGACCGATCTCAACCAGGATGCCGAGGTCCTTGGACCGGTGCCCGCATACATCGCCCGGCGCGGTGGCAAGTGGCGCTTCCATGTCGTGATCCGCGGAGAGGCGCCGCTGCGAGTCCTGGCCGGTGACCCGGGGGTCCCCTGGTCGGTGGACGTGGATCCCGAGAGCCTCCTCTAGAGATCCAATGCCTTCCGGTCCTGAACGGCCGAAGGCGGTGCCGACCTATACTCGGCCGCGATGACGACCCAGCCAATCATCATGCTCGGCGACCCACGGTTGCGCCTCAAGGGCGAACCGGTCGACTCCTTTGGTAAGTACCTGCACGAGCTGCTTGACGACCTGACCGACACGATGCGCGCTGCGCCCGGCGTCGGCCTTGCCGCGCCCCAGCTGGGCGTCCCGCTCCAGGCGTGCGTGATCGAGGTCTCGGGCCAGTTGCATGAGCTGGTCAATCCGAAGATCGTCCGTTCAGAGGGCGAAGACCGCGACCTGGAGGGTTGCCTGTCGCTGCCCGGCTACGTCGCCTACGTGACTCGCAAGGACCAGGTCTGGGTCGTGGCCCAGAACCGGCATGGCAAGCGGGTCAAGCTCAACGGCCGGGCCCTACTTGCTCGGGCTGTCCAGCACGAGCTCGACCACCTCCAGGGCAAGCTGTACATCGACTACCTCGATTCCATGGACGAGCTGATCCCGGTCGCTCAGATGGCAGACGAGGTCGATGCTGAGCAAGAGGAGCTCGTGCCGCTGGCGTGACTGATCCCGGCGGCCAGCGCGCCGCGCGGACGATATTCCTGGGCAGTGGTGAGTTCGCAGTGCCTGTGGCTGCGCAACTGGCGAGCCATCCCCGGATCAATCTGCTCGGCGTCATCACCGCACCGGCACGCGCCGGCCTGACGGATCCTCGGGCGGACGTGCCGGTGGCACAGTGGGCTGCTCAACGCCAGGTGGGAACCTACCGTCCCGTTCGCCTGCGCGACCCAGCCGCGATCGACGGCGTACGCAAGGGTGCGCCAGACCTGCTCGTGCTGGCCGATTACGGACAGATAGTGCCGGCCGAGCTGCTCGACATGCCGCGCCACGGCGCCCTCAACCTTCACCCTTCGCTATTGCCGCGTCACCGCGGCGCCTCCCCGATACCGGCAACCATCCTCGCCGGCGACAAGGAGACGGGCGTGTCGCTGATGCGCATGGACGCCGGGCTCGACACGGGTCCGATCGTCGCCCAGCGAACGCTGTCGCTGACTCGCCGGGAGAGCGCGCCTGAGCTCGAGGCGAAGCTGGCGCTGCTGGCTGCCGAGCTGCTCGGAGAGACGCTCGAGCCGTGGCTCGATGGCCAGCTGGCCGTCACATCGCAGTCGGACTCGGGCGCGACGACGACACGGCAGCTCAGGCGCGAGGACGGCCGGCTGGATCCGGAACTGGGCATCGACTACCTGGATCGGCAGATGCGGGCGTACCAGCCCTGGCCAGGCACGTTCATCGAGACGGGAGACGGCCGGATCATCATCTGGGAAGCGCGGGCGCTCGACGCAGGCGCATCGCGCCGGCCGGGGATGTTGCTGCGCCTTCCGGCAAATCGCCTGGCCCTCGCCGCCAGTGACGGCATGCTCGAGTTGATCGAAGTGCAGCCCGCGGGCGGCAGGCAAATGACTGGCGCTGAGCTTCTTCGCGGTCGGCCACACCTGGCTGGCTCAATCGTGCTGCCCCGCCCGGAGGCTCTGACCGACTCTTCGGCGTAGCATCACCGGATGGCCTTCGAGGGCGTAACCGTGGCGCCTGTCCAACCGCTGATCAACATGCCCCCGGCGGGTACGCGCGACCCGCGTCCCGGCCTATCGGGCCTTCCCTCAGATCAGATTGCCGACTGGCTGGCCGACCATCGGCAGCCTGCCTACCGCGGCCGCCAACTGGCCGACCACCTGTGGTCGGGTGCCGCTCAATCTGCCGACGAGCTGCACACCCTGCCGCAGGGTCTGCGGGCGGAACTCGCGAGGCAATTTCGGGTCAGCACCCTGTGCGAGACCGAGATTCGCCCGGCCGACAATGGCCTGACCCAGAAGGCGCTTCATCGCCTGGACGACGGGCGGCTGATCGAGTCCGTGCTCATGCGATACCCCGCGCGTGGCTGGCGCCGTGCGCGTGCCACCGTGTGCATCTCGAGCCAGGCGGGGTGCGCTGTCGGCTGCCCATTCTGTGCAACAGGGGAGCTGGGCTTCGAACGAGATCTCGAAGCCTCGGAGATCGTCGACCAGGCGCGTTTCTGGCGGCACTGGCTGGCCGGCGTCGGCCAGCGGCTGACGAACGTGGTGTTCATGGGCATGGGCGAACCGCTACTCAACGCCGACCGCGTGCTCGAGGCCGCCGCGGCGCTGACCGACAGCGGTCGGTTCGGACTCGGAGCTCGGCATGTGACCATCAGCACCAGCGGGGTCGTTCCGGGCATGGAACGGCTGATCGCCGAGAAGCCGCAATACACGCTGGCAGTGTCTCTCCATGCCGCACGCAACGAGCTTCGCGACGTGCTGGTCCCGCTCAATCGACGCTACCGGGTTCACGAGGTGGTGGACGCCGCCGCTCGATATGCGGCCACGACCGGACGGCGAGTGACTTACGAATACGTGATGATCGACGGAATCAACGACACGCACGACGACGCCGTAGTCCTTACCCAACTGCTCCGCGACCAGCGGGCGCACGTGAACCTCATCCCGATGAACCTGGTCGCGCACACGCCCTGGCAGCCCAGCTCCATGGAACGAATCGAGGCGTTCGCGCTCACACTGCGCGGCGCCGGTGTAGGCGCCACGGTACGGCGCAACCGCGGAGCCGAGATTGGTGCCGCCTGTGGCCAGCTGGCCGCCGACCGAGCCGGGGCACCGCCACCGGCGGCCGTAGCCCGCCGACGCCAGCTGCTCGTCCTCGAGAGTGCGGCTGCGCTCGGGCGCCCCGGGAACTGAACGTGGCCGTGCAGGTTGCGGCGAGCATCCTGACCGCCGACTTCGGCAACCTCTACCGCGTCGTCCGCAAGCTCGAGCGCGCTGGCGTGGATCGGCTCCATCTCGACGTGATGGACGGCCACTTCGTGCCGAACATAACGTTCGGCCCAGACGTCGTTGCCGCGTTCCGGCGGCTCACATCACTCCCGCTGGACGTTCACCTCATGATCAGCGAGCCGTCGCGGTATGTCGCAGGCTTCCTGGACGCCGGGTCGGATTCGATCACCTTCCACGTCGAGGTCGACGAGCCGGAAGGAGTGAAGCGCGAGACTCTGGACCGGATCCGAGCCGCGCGCCGCCAGCCGGGCCTGGCGGTCAGTCCGTTCACGAGCGTGGAAGCGGTGCGTCCATTCGTCGACTCGCTGGGAGTCATCTTGGTCATGACCGTCGAACCTGGGTTCGGCGGTCAGCGGTTCATGGTCGATCAGGCGCCCAAGATCGCCGAGGCGAAGAAGTTGCTCGCCGGTCGGCCCGGCACCGCCGTCCACGTCGATGGCGGTGTGAGCTCGGAGACGGCGGGTATCGTCGGAAGCTACGGGGTCGACGTGTGCGTTGTGGGATCGGCGCTCTTCCAACGCGGCCACGACGCGGCAGGTGAGGTAGCGGCCGTCAGGAAAGCGGCGAGGGACGGCGCACCGACCGCAGCTTCGGCTCGCTAGCGGGTGCGGTTACTCCTTCAGCGCGTGACGCGCGCCGAGGTCCGGGTCGAGGGACGAGTGGTGGGCTCGATCGGCGCGGGGCTCGTCTGCCTGGTCGGAGTCGGCCACGAGGACAGCGAAGTCATCGCCGACTCGATGGCCATGAAGGCGGTCGACCTGCGCATCTTTCGCGACAACGAGGGAAAAACGAACCGCTCGCTGATCGACCTGGGCGGGCAAATGCTCGCGGTCAGCCAGTTCACCCTCTACGCCGGCACCCGGAAGGGAAGGCGGCCGTCGTTCATCGATGCCGCCGCGCCCGAGTTGGGCGAGAGGCTGTACGAGAGATTCGCCACGGCGGTCGAGGGACGCGGGGTCCACGTCGAGCGCGGCGTATTCGGCGCCGAGATGGAAGTGGAGCTGGTCAACGACGGCCCAATGACGATCTGGCTCGACTCCGAGGCCCGCAGCTAGATCCGGAACGCCTCGTCTTCCACCAAAAGTCGCAAATGGGAACGCGGTGGTCGCGTTCGGGCTCTGTCTCCCTTCAAATGGTCGGAATCAGCGACTTTTGACAGAAGATGCTGCACAAGGGCCCGCACGCAGTCGCTATCTCGCATCTTTGAGGGAACATAGATCCGAAGGGTCGCGGTGCGCCTTGGTTCGCAGCGGAAGAGGGAGCGCTGAGAGGCTAGGCGGTCTTCTGGAGGGTCCGCCGGCAACGCGTGCAGACGAGGGTACGGCGCATCACGCCGCCCTGCGCGAGGCGCATCGGCTGCAGGTTGGGCTCCATCCGCCGGTGGGCGCGGACGCGGTTCATTCCGACGGACTGCGGATTGAATCCGCCCATCGAGGTCTTGCCGCAGATTGCGCAGGCGCGGGACATCGTTCTAGAGGACTCCGGATTCGATGAGGAAACGACGCTCCGAAACGGCCGCGCCGGCTGGCTACTATAGCACGACGCCCAGCGCGGAAGGCTCGCAGAAGCGGTCGCGCGAGAGCGGGGAGGAGATGGACGAGCACGAGGTCCGCCGCGTCGTGCGCAGCGCGGCCGAGTCGGTCTATGGCGTCGTCGCGGTAGTTGGCCCAGGTTGGTTCGATCGCCTTACGAGGCGCCTGAACGCTGGAGCCAGCGGCGTGGCGGTGGCGACACACCCGCGCCTTGCGGTGACTGTCGACCTTCGCGTCGCGGATGGCCTCCCAACGAGCCAGGTCGCGGCCAATGTCGCCGAGAAGGTCCGCTACGTCGTAGAGCGCGACCTTGGGCAACAGATCGCCCAGATGACGGTTCGGGTCGACGGTCGCCCAATTGCCGTCGACCAACGCGGCGCGGACACAGCCACTGCCGAGTCGCCGCGCTCGTGATCGACGGCGCGTGGGATGGCCACCACCTGCTGGCTGCGCTGCGCCACGCCGCTGGCCTGCTCCGCGTGCGAGTCGATGAGGTCAACGCGCTGAATGTCTTCCCCGTTCCTGATGGGGACACCGGGTCGAACATGCTCGCGACCGTACAGGCCGCGATTGACGAAGCAGAAGGCGTGCCGGTGCATGAACGCAGTGTGCCCAAGGTTGCGTCTGCAATCAGCCTTGGCGCCCTGATGGGCGCGCGCGGGAACAGCGGCGTGATCCTCTCGCAGCTGTTTCGTGGGTTCAGTGAGGCCGTCGACGATACCGAGTCGATCGGTGGCACCGAGCTTGCCGAGGCATTTCGCCAGGGCTGCAAGGCCGCGTTCGCCGCGGTCGCCAAGCCCGTCGAGGGGACCATCCTGACGGTCGCCCGTGATATCGCCGAGGCCGCCGGCCGCGCCGCCGACGCCGATGGCCGGTTGGAGGATGTGCTCGAGGCCGCGGCGACTGCGGCCAGCGCGTCGGTCGAGCGAACCCCCGAGCTCCTCGCGATCCTGCGCCAGGCCGGAGTGGTGGACGCCGGGGGCAAGGGACTCGAACTGCTGCTCCTCGGCGCCCTCGCGTCCGTCCGTGGCGAGGCGCTGCCCGTCGCCACCTTGGCGCCGCAGGACATAGCACTGCCCGCGCTTGACGCGCTCGAGGACGAGGGCTTCGGATACGAGACGGTCTTCCTCGTCACGCCTGCGGAGGGGGCACGACTCGATGTGCCGCAGATTACGCGGCGCCTTCAACAGATCGGCGAGTCAGTGCTCGTGGCGGGCGACCACCGCGCGGCCAAGATCCACATCCACAATGAACGGCCCGATCGCGTGATCGCATATGGCCTGTCGCTCGGGACGCTCAGCCGCATCAACGTCGAGAACCTCGATCGACAGGCAACAGAGGTCCGCGACCGCGTCGCGGCGGCCGAGGCAAGCGTCACCAGCCGGGTCGGCGCGGTGCCGCTCGCCGCGTCCGCGGAGGACACTGCGCAAGCGGCCGGCCTGCGAGTCGTCGCAGTCGCTCCGGGCGATGGCCTGGCGCGCGTCTTCACCACCCTGGGCGCGGCAGTCGTCCGCGGCGGCCAGGGCGCGAATCCATCCGCCGGCGAGCTGGCCGAGGCGATCCGTGGCGTGGGGGCGAGCGAGGTCATCGTTCTGCCGAACAATCCGAACGTTCGCATGGCTGCCAAGCAGGCAGGCAGCCTCCGTAACGGCGTCAAAGTCGAGGTCGTTTCCACCCGCAACGCCGCCGAGGGCATTGCCGCGATGCTCGCCTTCGACCCTAAGTCGGAGCTCAAAAAGGCCGCCAGGGACATGACAGCCGCGGCCAAACAGATCCAGACGATGCAGGTGACCGCGGCTGTACGCGACGCGCGCATGGGCAGGCATCGGGTCCACAAGGGCGAATACATCGCCCTCGGGCCGAGCGAGGGCCTGTTGGCGTCCGATCGTGACCGAACCGCGGCCGTGATGAGCGCGCTGGGGCGATTCAAGGCACCCTTCGAGCTGATGACGATCTATCGCGGGGAGGGAGTGAGTCGGGCCGCCGCGGACCGGCTGCGAGACGCCGTGAAGGCCGAGCACGGCGGCGTCGAGATCGAGCTGGTGGATGGCGGCCAGCCCCATTACGACTTCCTGATTTCGGCGGAGTGACGGCTCCCGCGGTCGACAAACGGGCAGAGGAGGTCCCGGGCGAAACCGCGGTCCTCGACCAGCGGCTCCGCAACGCTGGACTGCCACCCAGCGCCGTTGGCAGGCTGGCCAAGCTGGGCATCCTCACCGTCCGCGACCTGCTCTTCCATCTGCCGCGCAGATACGACGACTTCAGCCGGATGATGACGTTGAAGGAGCTGCGCGAGCACCCGCCCGAGGCGCCTGTGAGCGCGACCGTCGAGGTGGTCGATCTCCGCGTCGAGCAGGGTTTTCGAAGGCGTATCCAACGCACGGTCGCCCGCGTCCGCGACGCGACTGGAGAAGGGGAGGCGATCTGGTTCGGCCGGCGCTATATCGAGCGGCGCCTAGCGGTCGGCCAGACCGTGGCTCTGGCGGGCAAGGTGGAATTGCGCGGCTGGGTGCCGCGGTTCCAGAACCCCGAGTTCGGCGCCGCCGGCGACGACGCCCTGCATGCCGGCAGGATCGTGCCCGTTTACCGGCTGACGGCTGGACTTACGGGGGCGTATCTGCGCCAACGCATCCGCTCGGTGCTCGACCTTGCATTGCCCACATACGACGAATACCTCCCCCCGGCGGTCCGCCTCGAGGCTGGAACCGACGCCCCCGACATCCGGTTCGCGGTCGAGTGGATGCACTTCCCACCGGATTTCGCGAGCCTGGACGCAGCTCTCGGGCGCCTCGCCTTCGACGAGCTCCTTGCCCTTCAGATCGGCATGGTTGCTCGTCGACGCCAGCGGCAGACCGAAAGCTCGCTGCCGATCCCCATCGACGACGCCCGGCTCGAAGCCGCAGTCGCGGTGATCGAGGAGGTCATTGGCCGCCAGGTCGCCGCCCGCCGTGCTCGCGCCGTCGCCGCTCGAGCCGTCGGCGCCGGCGACGCAGCCAACGAAGCGGCGGGCGTGGCGCTGACCTCCGATCAGCGCTCCGGCCTCGACGCGATTCGCAAGGACCTGGCGTCCGAGCGACCGATGATGCGGCTGCTGCAGGGCGACGTGGGTTCAGGGAAGACCGCCGTCGCGGCACTGGCGCTGGCCTTCGTCGCGGATACGGGCGCTCAAGGGGCGCTGCTTGCGCCGACCGATCTGCTCGCCCGCCAACACAGCCAGACGCTGAGCGCCCTGCTGGAGCCACTCGGCCACGACGTGACCCTCCTGACAGGCTCCATGACCGCCGCCCAGCGGCGTGACGCGCTGGAGCTCCTGGGAGCTCCGGTCGAGGTGACCACAGAGGGCCGATCGCGCGGCCGGATCGCGGTCGGCACGCACGCGTTGGTCCAGGACGCGGTGGCGTTTTCCGACCTTCGGCTGGTGGTGGTCGATGAGCAGCACCGATTCGGCGTCGCCGAACGCGAGGCGCTGATGGCCAAGGGCAGCGCGCCACATGTCCTGCTCATGACCGCGACGCCGATCCCGCGCACACTCGGCCAGATCGTCCACGCCGACCTCGACGTGTCCGACCTGCGCACCCCGCCCGCAGGCCGGCAGAGGATCATCACGAGAGTCCGAGGCATGGACGAGCTGGTACGGCGGCGAGACGGAAACCAGGGCGCGTTGGCTCTGATCGCGCAACAGGTGGCTGCGGGCCATCGGGCGTTCGTCGTGGTCCCGCTGGTCGAGGATGACCCGGAATCGGGCGCGAAGTCGGTCGAGGACGGCGCCAGGCTCGTAAAGGAGAAATGGGACGACGCGGCGCGCGTGGGTGGAGTCGAACCGCCAGCACTCCGGCTCGAGATCGTTCACGGCCAGATGAAGGCTGCTGAGCGGGACGATCGAATGGATCGATTCCGCCGTGGCGACGTCCAGGTGCTGGTCGGGACGACTGTCGTGGAGGTCGGCGTCGACGTGCCCGAGGCGACCGTGATGATGATCCTCGACGCAGACCGCTTTGGCCTCGCCCAGCTTCACCAATTGCGTGGCCGGGTCGGTCGCGGTGAGGCGCAGTCCTACTGCGTGCTTGTGAGCGACCGATACCCAAAGGATGGTGTCAAGCCCGACGACGAGCAGGCCGCCGTGCAGGCGCGGCTCGACGCGCTCGTCAGGACCGATGACGGCTTCGAGCTGGCCGAGCTCGACCTCCAGCAGCGACGAGAAGGCGAGCTTCTTGGTCTGAACCAGAGCGGGTTGCCGCCGCTGCGGGTGGCGTCGTTGAACCGCGCCGCCCACCGAGAGCTTTCGCTCAAGGCCCGCGCGATTGCGGAGGGGCTCCTGGACGAGTCAGGTCATATGCCGAGCGAGCTCGGGGCGCTTCAGAGGGAGATGACGACGGGATGGCTGGCCAGAGTCGGCGCCGGTGAGGCCCTCACTGTCGACCTCGATGCCTGAGTCAGGTCGCGTGATTGCCGGAACGGCGCGCGGCATTCGGTTGGAAGGCGCGCCTCGGGGAACCCGGCCGCTCTCGGACCGAGTCAAGCAGGCGCTCTTCGCGTCGCTGGAGGCCGAGGGGGCCCTGTCGGACGGCTTCCTCGATCTTTACGCCGGCACAGGCGCCGCAGGTATCGAGGCTCTCAGCCGTGGCGCCGAGCGCGCGACGTTCGTCGAACGCGACGCGGGCGCCGGCGCGTTGATCGAGGCAAACCTGAGCCGCGCACGGCTCGAAGGAGGCCGGGTCGTGCGGGCGGACGTTCTGCGCTTCCTCGCCGCCGGCAGGCCCCCAACCGATCAGCCCTATGCCGCCAGCCTGGCCGATCCGCCATACGACCAACCGCTGCTCCAGCAGACCCTCGAGCTACTTGCCGACGCCAAGCACGGCTGGCTCGCCCAAGGGGCGGTCGTCGTTGCCAAGCAGTTCTGGCGGGATGCGCCAGGCGAGGACGTGGGCGCGCTGAAAGTTGATCGGCAGCGACGTTTCGGTGAGACCATGCTGACGTTCTACCGTCACACTCCAGAGGCAGCATGACGACCGCGATCTATCCGGGCTCTTTCGATCCGATCACCCTCGGCCACATCGACGTCATTGGGCGCGCTGCGGGCGTGTTCGACAAGATCGTCGTCGGTGTCCTGGTCAACCCGAAGAAGTCGCCTCTACTCGACCTCGAAGAGCGAATTGCCACGATTCGCGAGGCCGTGGCCGAGGAGTTACCGGGCATTGCAGCTCGCGTCGAGGTGGCCGGATTCGACGGGCTGACGGTCGACTATGCGCGGCGCCTCGGTGCCCGGTTCATCGTTCGCGGCCTGCGCGCCATAAGCGACTTCGAGACGGAGCTCCAGATGGCCCATACCAACCGCAAGCTGTATCCCGACGTCGACACGATCTTCTTCATGACCGCGCTCGAGCATGCCTATCTGAGTTCCAGTCTGGTCAAGGAGATTGCGACGTTCGGCGGCGATATAACCAAGATGGTGCCGCCGGCTGCGGCTCGAAGACTGCGCCCTTGAGCCGGTAGACCGTACAATCGCGAGTTGACGGCGCGCGCCGATGAACTCGCGCGCTGTGCGCATGGAGGCGACTCCCATCGACATCATCTTTCTGATCGAACAGCTCGAGCGGCTGATCACCACCGGCCGCAACATGCCCCTGACAAGCAACGTGATCATCGACCAGGCCCGCGCTTTGGACCTGCTCGATCAGCTTCGCGTGGCCGTGCCCGAAGAGGTGCGCGCGGCAAAGCGAATCAACGACGAGACCGAGAGGATCGTCGAGCGCGCCCAGGAAGAAGCAGAGCGGATCCTTGCCCGCGCCCAGGAGCAGGCCGCGTTCCTGATCGAGGAGCGCGAGCTGACCAAGGCCGCCGAGATCAGGTCGGCCGAGATCATTGCCGAGGGCCAGCGTGAGGCTGACGAGATCCGCCGCGGCGCAGACGAGTACGCGCAGAGCGTGCTGGTCCGTCTCGAGGGCGAGTGCATCAAGGCGCTCCAGAGCATCAGGCGCGGACTGGCGCTCCTCGACGAGCGGCACGAGCCCGACAACGGCCGGGGCGCGGACGGGATCGACATCGAGGAGCTCCCCGAGGCTGAGCGGGAGCCCAGTCATGCTCAGCTTTAACGTCGCTACGCTGCTGCGGGCTGCGCCGGGGACGGAGCGCCGCTACCCGGTCGAGGCGTTCGAGATGGAGATCGCCGACGACCTCCGTCTCGCCCAGCCGATCGAGGGCGAGGTCCGGCTTCTGCGCGCCGGCCGCAGCATCGTGGCCCGAGCCCACCTGACGACTGCGATCGACGGCTACTGCAGCCGCTGCCTGAAGGCCGTCGTGGCGCCGATTGACGTCGATATCGAGGAAGTGGCCATCCCATCGATCGATATCGACACCGGTCTGCCCATCCACGAGACGGACGAACCCGATGCGCTACGGTTGGACGATCATCATGAGCTCGACCTGGAGGAGCCGGTGCGCGAGGCGATCTCGCTTGCCGAGCCCATTTCGCTGCTCTGCCGGCCCGACTGCCGCGGACTTTGCCTCGTTTGCGGCGTCGACCTCAACACCGCCACGGACCACGGCCATTCCGAAGAGACGATCGACCCGCGTCTTGCCGCGCTGGCCGAATGGCGCGATCGGTCTGAGTCGAACTGAAACCAGACTAGGGAGATAGGAACGAGATGGGAGTACCGAAGCGGCGTGTGTCGCATGCTCGCCAGGGGGAGCGTCGAGCGCATCACGCACTGACCTTGCCTCAGCTGGAGGAGTGTCCCCACTGCCACCAGCAGAAGCGGCCGCACCACGCCTGCGAGAACTGCGGCTGGTACGGCGGTCGCGAGGCCGTACGTATCAAGCAGAAGACCAAGTCAGACACCGCTACCTAAGACCGAGCGACCTGACCCTCGGCGTACGCGCGCCAGCCGCGCCGCGCCACAGACAACCCACGCCTTAAGAGCACCGATGGATCTTGACGTCCTGCGCGGTGGCGACAATGTCGTCATTGGGCCTGTCCGGGTCGCTGTCGACGCGATGGGCGGCGATCATGCGCCCGAAGAGATCGTTGTCGGCGCGCTCGACTGGGCTCGTCTCAACCCGGAGACCCAGCTTCTGTTGGTGGGCGACGAGGCGCGCCTGTCTGCCTTCTTTGGCAGTGGATTGCCGTCCAACGTGAGCGTGGTGCATGCGTCCCAATCGGTGGGCATGGACGAACACCCGGCTGCTGCCATCCGCAGCAAGCGCGACGCGAGCATCAATGTCTGCATGCGGCTTGTCCGTGAAGGTCGGGCCGACGCGGTCGTGACCGCCGGGCACACCGGCGCCGGCGTGGCTTCGGCGATCATCAACCTTGGCCGGCTGAAGGGCGTCGACCGTCCCGCTCTGGCGATCCAGATGGTCACAGATATCGGCCCGATGGTGCTGCTCGATATCGGCGCGACGACCGACTCAACCGGCCAGAATCTGTACCAGTACGCCCACATGGGCGCGATCTTTGCCGAGAAGGTCCTCGGCGTGTCCAACCCATCGGTTGCTCTCCTGTCGATCGGGGAGGAGGGCGGCAAGGGCGAGCAGCGGGTGCAGGATGCGACCGAGCTGCTGGCGGCGAGCAAGCTGCGCTTCCTGGGCAACGTCGAAGGCAGGGATCTGCCCAAGCACCCATCCGATGTGGTCGTCTGCGACGCGACCGTCGGCAACGTGACAATCAAGTTCTTCGAGGGACTCTCGAGTTTCATCTTCGACCAGCTGCGGACCGAGTTCAGGCGGTGGCCGCTGGGCCCCATCGGCTATGCCTTTATGCGCCCCGGGCTGAACCGGATCCGCCGCCGATTCGACTACGAGCGGCTGGGTGGCGCGCCGCTTCTGGGCGTCAAGGGAACGGTGCTGATCACCCATGGCCGGGCGCGGCGACGGATGGTCGGTTTCGCGGTCGAGGTCGGTGCAGCTGCTGCACGGGCACGCATTCCGGAGCGGATCGCCGATGCCCTCGCATGACGAGGAATCCGACCGCGAGGACCGAGACGAACGCGGTCTCCCGAGAGGGCCAGACGCCCATGAGGCGGAACGAGACGCGCGCCGGCTGGCGCTGGGCGCCACGTTCGAAGCCGACTTCGGCCAGAACACAGCCGCGCGAATCCTGGAGCGCAGGATCGCCGACGAGGGCATCAGCGAGCCAGCGGCCGATCTGGCTCGCAAGATCGTCTCCGCGGTAGTCGCCAGACGCGACGTGATCGACGCGCGAATCGAGGCCCTGGCGCCGCGTTACCCGGTCGTCCAACTCGCCAGAATCGACCGTGCGCTGTTGCGTTCGGCGATGGCTGAACTGCTACACTCCCGAGCGACGCCGGCCCGGGTGGCCAT
>CAZXLP010000005.1:0-20593 GCA_964642085.1 uncultured Anaerolineaceae bacterium | reverse complement strand
GGCGGCGCGGGCAGGTCGACGTAGGTGACGTCGGCAGGGACTTCCTTTTTGGGCTTGAAGACCTCGGTCAGCCTGGTCAGCCGCTCGTCGGGGACCTTGACCACGCCGACGTTGACGGTCATGCCGCCGAATCCGCCTGTCTCGGCCTCGCCGCGCGTCAGCGTGTTGAAAACCGTCGTCTTGCCCGAGCGCGCCAGCCCGACTATCGCAATCTGCATCCTCGGCTAGTAGCCGGCGGTCGGGTCGACGAGGTTGGCCAGCGGCTCGCCGCGGCGGAAGTGTTCGAGGTTGTCACAGAAGAGCTCGATGCTCCGATCCAGCACCCGGCCGCTCGACCACGACGTGTGCGGCGTGACGATGATGTTGGGCGTCGTGTACAGCTCCGAATCGGCGGGGAGCGGCTCCTCGCGGAAAGCGTCGAGCACGGCGCCCCCAAGCCGACCGTCGCGAACAGCGCGAATGAGTGCCCTTTCGTCGACCAGCGCGCCGCGCGCGATGTTTATCAGCCATGCGCCGGGCTTCGCATGAGCGAGCAGCTCGGCGTTGAACAGGTCGGTCGTCTCGGGCGTCAGGGGCAGTGCGAGGAGGACGAAGTCGCTCTGGGCCATAAGCTCGGGCAAGCCGTCGGGCGGGAGCATGTCGATCAGCGCGGTCAGCTCGTCGACCTCCGCGTCCGTCGCGTTGGACGCGGCCGCGGCGTCGCCAACGCCGTGGCGGCGAATCGCCACCACGCGACTGCCCATCGTGAGGACCAGCTCCGCGACACGCCGTCCGATGGAACCGAGACCTACGATGCCGACCGTGACATCGGCCATCTCGCGGCCCTCGAGCGGCTGCCACGTCCGCTCGCGTTGGAGCTCGAGCAGCAAGGGCAGCCTGCGGCTGACGGCAAGGATCATCATCAGGACGTACTCGGCGATCGGGTCGCTGAATACGCCGCGCGCGTTGGTAATCGCGAGGCCGCGCTCGAGAGCCGATGGGGTGAGCACGCGTTCGACACCTGCCGTCGCTGAGTGGACCCACATCAAGCGCGGGGCGCGGGCAAGGATGCGGTCAAAGACGCTTATCGGCATTGGTCCACGGAGCAGAACCTCGATGTCGGCCAGGTCGCTGTCGGCGAGGCCCTCGAGCGACACGCTGACCAGGCGGCTGCCAGGTGCGGCCGCGGCAATGCGCTCGACGTCCTTCTCGCGGTAGCGGGCGGAAAGGATGGGCGATAGGCCGATCGCGGCCGGGACGCCGTCGGGGCCGGAGCCGGGGCCGCTTACCCGCCGCGTCTGTGGGACAGAAACGCTCATTATGTCGCGCTGGCGGTAAGTGCCGGTGGGGAGACGCGGCGCAGCCAGACCTGCGGATCGGCGAGCTCGGCCTCGTTCGGCAGGGCGGATGGACCGCTCCACAGCAGCTTGACGGCGTCGCGGCCGCCGGCGGCGGCGACCCCGGCGACGAACCGCTCGCCGCGCTTGTATTGCTCGAGCTTGAGATCGAGGCCGGTCAGGCGCGCGATTAGCCGGTCGATCGTCCCGCGGCGCTGATAACGACGCGCGTCGAATCGCTCGCGGATCGTGGTCACGTTGGGCAGCAGCTGGACGCCCACCTCGTCCATCACCCAGTCGCTGAAACCCTCGAGCAGGCTCATCACCCGCTGTGTCTCCTCGAACAGCTGGCGTTGCTCAGGCCCCAGAAAACCGAGTATCGGGTTGTCCTGGGACTCGCGCAGCCGCTTGATGAGCGACGTGATCCCCTCAGCCTGGATCGACTTTGCCTGGTCGAGCACGCCGGTGAGCTGCCGTTCGAGGTGGTCGCGCAGGTAGGGCCGCAGCCAGGAGTTGGCCTCGAATTCGTAGGCGTGGGTCGTCTCGTGAAGAGCAATCCAAACACGGAACTCGTCGAGCGGCACGTTCAGCGACGCAGCCGTGGCGCGGATGTTCTCCTCGACGAAGAGCAGCTTGCCCGGCTGCACCTCGGCCGACAGCAGGGCCACGTCGTATTGGCCCAGCACGCGCGCGCCTAAGTACCCGAGCAGGAAGCCGACCTGTTGAGTGGTCAGGAAGCGATTGGCCAGTTTGGCCACGCCTGACGCGAAGCCGCGATCTCCGGCCGCGCTACGGATGTGCGGCTCGAGGTGACCGATGAGGTGCTGGAAGGTGGCGATGTTCGCCCGCGCCCAGCCGGCTCGGTCGACCACGGCGTATCGCTCGACTACGCCCGGCAATGGCACGCCCAGCTGCTGCTCGAGCAGCGGCACGACCCGGCGCATGGCCATCTCGTATGAGCCCTCGGCCGCCCGCAACTCGGCCGCGCTCAGGGCGCCGGGAGCGCGACGGAGACGGGAGATGGCGATCTGCTCGGCGCGTCGCCAGTCGACGAGGCCGTCAGCCGTGGCCTCGTGCGCGCGACGGGCCAAGTAGCGCGACGCGATGGCGATGCCCGCGGCTCCCACTGCCAGCCCCACGCCGATGAGCCGCTCGTTCCGGCGCGAGGCTTGGATGGCTCCTGCCCTTCCGCTCAAGTGTTGCGCCCTGGTCCGCGCTTCCTGGCGCGCGTCATGCCACCCCTGCGACCGCCACCGGCTCGACTCGGGCGAAGAAGCTGTCGAACAGGCGGTCCGCGATCTGCGCGAATTTCTCGACGTCGCCCGTCGTCAGCTGGACGTGGCGCGCCGGGACGCCTTCGGGAGCCGACAGCCCGTGGATCTCGAGCAGGCCGGCGAGCGCGCTGGCGGTCGCCGATGCGGAGTCGATCACGGCCATCTCCGATCCGACCACGCGGCGAATGACCGGCCCGAGCAACGGATAGTGAGTGCAGCCGAGAAGAAGCGTGTCGATGTCCTGGCCGCGCTCAAGCAGCGGCGTGATCGACGCCCGCACGACGTCCTCGACCAATCCGCCCTCTAGGTGACCGGCCTCGACCAGCGGCACGAGGTCTGGCGTGGCGTGCTCAAGCACCTCGATGAACGGGTCCTCTTCCTTGATCGCCTGGAAATAGGCGCGTGATCGCACCGTGGCCTGTGTGGCGATCACGCCGACGCGACGATTGCGCGTGGCCAGCGCCGCCGCGGACGCTCCGGGGCGCACGACGCCGAGCAGCGGGACGTCGTATCGCAGACGTAGGGTGGGCAGTGCAACCGCACTCGACGTATTGCAGGCGACGACGATTGCCTTGACGTCGCGGGCGGCCAGCTCGTCGAGGCACTCGGCCGAGAAGCGTCGTACCTCGTCGTCGCTGCGCGGACCGTACGGAGTGCGTGCGTTATCACCCAGGTAGACGGTCGATTCGGCCGGTAGGCGGCGCACGACCTCGCGCAACACGGTCAGCCCGCCGACCCCTGAGTCGAAGAAACCGATGGCGCGGCTGTCGCTCATGTGAACGTGGCTGTAGGTTTCGGCGGCGGACCCTTGCGCTCGGCCTGCTTGCCGGCAGGCGCGTCGCTTGCCAGCTGTCTGGCGATGCGCGTCACGTCCTTGGTAATCGCCGCATCCGGCCCGAGCTTGACGAAGGATTCGCCGCGGTTGTTCGCCTCGACGACAAGGAGGCCGTCGCTGACGACTTCGTAGTCCGCCTTGCGACCAATGTGCTGCTCGACCGCGCCGCGCGGCAGGCCGCCGGTCGAGTCGGCGCGATTGACGAGGTATCGCATCTTGGCCGCTGGGTATCCGGCCGCGGTCAGCGTCGCCGTGAGCTGCCTGGCCTGATGCAGTGCGGCAGTCTCGGGGGTCAGCACCTGGATCAGCTGATCACTCGCGTCGAGGAAGGCAAGCAGGATGTCGTCGACGGTCGAGGCGGTGTCGATGATGACGACGTTGTACAGCCGGCGCATGAGCGAGAGGAGCTTCTCGAGATCGCGCGCAAGGACCATCTCGGCCATCTCTATGCGCGGCGGCGCGAGGAGCACGTGGACGCCCGATTTGTCGCGGTAGACGACCTCCTCGATGTCGGTCCTCTGGACCTTGTTGGTAGGAAGATGGAGGATCGACGGGGCGCTTTCCGGGACACGAAGTAGAGCGCGCACGTCGCCGAACTGGAGGCTGCCATCGATCAGGGCGACGCGATGGGCTCCGTCCGCCGCGATTGCCGCGGCGATGTTGTAGGCGAGAGTCGTCGTGCCCACGCCGCCCTTGGCGCCGAAGACCGAGTAGACCCGCGAGAACGCCTCGGGCGATTGGGCGCGATGCTCGTCGTTGAGGTCCTGCACGAGGCGCATGAAGTCGTAGCCCGAGAACGGCATCGAGAGGACGCGTGTGCTGCCCATCCCCTCGCCGATGGAGACTGGCTTTGTCGGCACCGTTAACGCAATGATCGGGACGGAGATGCCCGCCTCGCGAATCTCCATCGCGACCTGGAGTCCGTTCAACTTGCCCTGCAACAGGGCGTCGACGATCAGCACGTCAGGCTGGAGCTCACGAATCTGGTCGATCACCGTTCGTCCGTCGGTCAGGACGTCAAGCAGCTTGACCTTCGATTGAGAGTCGAGAAGACTGCGGATGTACTGCGCCACCTGCGGCATGTCCTCGACGAGCAGCAGACGCAGCTGGGCATCCGACCCTTGGGACCCGGCCACGGCCCGACTATAGCCGTCCGGCGCGACGAGCGACGAGCACGAGCCGGTCACTGTCGGGCGTAAGCTCAGTCATCGCGTGATCACCGGCGACGATCTGCGGCTGGAGTCCGGCTCGCTCGACGAGCGAAAGAAGCTCACTTGTGGAAACGAAGGTGATCTCGTCGCGCCGGTGAGTTCTATGGGGCCCTTCTGTCTGGAGCCATTCGTCGAAGAAAGTGTCGACGGTCGCGGTGGAGCTGGCCGGTGAAAAGCGTGCGGAAGTCGCCTTTGCAACCCAGGTGCCGGTGTCCGGAGCCGGGCGGACCCAGTCGTTGCTGAGCCGGCCGTCGTACAGGGCGAGGTCGTCGGGCGCCGGCAGCCAGATGTCGATGACGGCTCGTCCCTCGGGCGCGAGGTGGGCGGCAATGGTATGTAGCACCTGTTCGTGCGCGGTTCGGTCGGGGAGCAGCAATAGGCCGTTGAACGCGAGGATGACGAGCCCGAAGCGTTGCTTCAGCGCTACGGCCGTCATGTCGGCCTTCACGAGATCGAGGGAGCCGCCGCCGGCCACCTTTCGCCGAGCGGCCCATCCGGCGCGGGCGCGGTCAAGCATCTGTGGATCAAGGTCGACGCCCGTGACGCGGTGGCCGGCGGCGGCCAGCGGCACACAAATTCGGCCGCTTCCGCAGGCGAGTTCGAGGATCGGCCCATCAGATGCTGCGGCCAGGGCTAGGTACATCTCGACGTCCTCGATTTCCTCGGACATGTCGAGGTCGTAGTAGCGAGCAAGGGCGGCGGCCACGGTGTCGGCGCGCCGTTCTGTTTTCGGCAAGGTCGGCCTCTCAGGCAACCGGCCTGTCAGCCAGCCTCGTTGTGTACCCGCGCCCCGACGGCCGGTACCGTGATCCGAACCTCGGGCTCGAAACGGATACTTTGGCCGTCGCGCTTCTTGACCGCCAGTGCGCTTATCGCCTCGAGCACGCAGCGGTGTGCGGCCGCGGCTGTGATCTCAGCGTGATCGTACGGGGGTGAAACCTCCACAACGTCCATCCCGGCCAACTCCACTTGTGCGACGATGCGCCGGATCGCGCGCAGCAGCTCACGGGTGAGCATCCCGCCCGGCTCGGGCGTTCCGGTGCCCGGGGCCATACCCGGATCGAGCACGTCAATGTCTATCGAAAGGTAGATCGCGTCGGGCCCATCGAGCGCCTCGGCAATCGCGTCGTCGATGACCGCCTCGGCACCGCGCTCCTCGATCTCGCGCATCAGGTGCCAGCGAAGGCCGTGCTCGCGCATCCACTCGAAGACGTGCGGTGGCGGCCAGTAGCCGCGCAACCCGACCTGGACGAAGTTGCGGCCGTCGACAGCGCCCGACTCAATCAGCCGGCGCATCGGGGCGCCGTGGCCGGACAGCACGCCCCAGTCGTCATTGGCTGTGTCGGCGTGCGCATCGAAATGGACGATGCCGATGCTCTTGGGCGCGCGTGCCTGCGCGACGGCGCTCACCGCCGGCCATGTGATCGAATGGTCGCCGCCAAGGATGATCGGCACCGCGCCGGTCGACGCGATCTCGAGGACCTTCCGGAAGATCATCGCGTGGCCGCGCTCGAGGGCGGCTGGCACAACGTTTGCGTCGCCGGCGTCGACGACGTCGAGGATCTCGAACGGTTGCACGCCGAGCTGGAGCGAGTGACCACCGTAGTTGTAGCTCGCCTGCCGGATGGCGCGCGGACCGAAGCGTGCGCCTGGTCGGTACGACACTCCGTCATCAAATGGCGCGCCGGCAATCACGACATCGGGCCTGCGCGCTGCGAGCGCTTCGAGTGTCTCCACCAGCGGTCGCTTGCAAAAGGTGACGATTGCGCCGCTGTACTGGGGCGCGTCCGGTGGGACATAGACGTCGTAGGGCCGATCCCAACCGTTGCGGCGGGCATAGTCGATCGGCACGTGATCGTGGCTCATCGCACGTATCCTCGCGCGAGTCGCCGCCGGTTCCGTGCCGCGGTCCAGCAGGGCGCCCGACTGAATCCTACGACCACTGGCTCCACTTCGTGCAGTGGCCCAATCGTCCCGCAAACAATTCAGCCTCCGCGAGCGCGATTGCTCGCCCTGCGGCTTGCGTCTAACGGCGCAGCGACAGCGTCAGCTCGACGAGTACGGCCATCGCCACGATGAATAGCGCGAGAGGCACGGAGAACGCACCCTGACCGCGCATCAGGACGAACAAGGTTGCGACGAGGCACGCCAGACCAGCGCGGCGCGCCGCTCGCCACCAGTCGCCGCGGTAGGCGATTCGGTTCGACCTTACGAAGGTTGCGAGCCACAAGAGAGGCGCGAGAGTGAGCGCGAGCGCGCCGCCAAGCAGTAGCGCGCCGGCTAGAAGGGCCGGTGGCCCCTCGCTGGGGTAATGGTTGATGAACAGGAAGCCGAGCGCGGCCCATGCGGTGGCTGCGAACGCGAAGAGCGCCAGGTTCGCCACTCGATCGCCGCGGTTCACTCGTCGGCCAAGATACCCTCGCGACGACGCGGGCTTTCCGCACTTCTGTCACGCCGCGCTCGACGGGCAGACCTGGCGAAACGGGCAATAGCCGCATGCGACAGGATTTGGGCGCGGCTCGAACTTGCCGCTGCGGATCCCTTCCGCGGCCGAGCGCAGCTTGACGCGCGCCCTATCCAGGCGGCCTTGATCAGGTCGCGCAGCGCCAACGACTCCGCTGTCGAGGAAGTGCAGCCGCACCTCGTGCGGGAGCGAGCCCCACTCGGCCTCATGCGCGAGCGCATAGACCTGGAGTTGCAGCGAGTCGCGTGCCCGGTCGTCGGCTTTGCCCTGATCACGAACGTCGGACGACTTGTAATCGACGATGACCGCCCCATCAATGGTTCGGTCGATGCGATCCATTCGGCCGCGGATGCTCAGCTCGTCGAGCTTGAACACGAACGGCCGCTCGATCGCAACCACCTGCGACGGCGCCGCCATCTGTTCCCGATGAAATCTTCGCAATGCCTCTCCGCCGGCGGCGAAACGGGCCTCCTCGTGCTCGCGGGAGAGGAAACCCTCAGGTGACCAGCCCCGGGCGAATACTTGCTGCAGCCCGGCTTCTGTCAGCGGCTCGCCGCGTCCGCGACTGAGGTGGAACGCAGCCACCGCCTGGTGCATTGCGCTGCCGTATGTCAGCGCGTGGTGAGACGGTGAGGGAAGCCCGACCACGTGGCGCAGGCGGTAACGCTCGGGGCAATCGAGATAAGCCTCCAGCTCCGAGTAGCTGAGTGTGGCTGGCTGCGACCTCTCGATGTCAGTCCGTGAGATTGCGGTCGGCGGCGCACCCAGCGCCTCGATCTGGCCGATCGCATCAAGGCCGATCCCTGCTGCTGCCGAGGGAGCGTCGAGGGCTTCGGCGATGAACGGCGACGGGCGACGCCGACCCCGACCTCGAGGCCCGCTGACGTGGTGGGTCAGCCATAGCTCGTCGCGCGCACGTGTCATCGCGACGTAGCACAGACGCCGCTCCTCATCGAGCCGGCCGGTTTCCGGTGACGGATGGCCGTGGATGTCGTTCCATGGCATATCGAGCGTCTGCGGTCGTGCCCGAGCGGGGAAGCGACCGTCCGTCAGGCCGGTCACGTACACGGTCCCAAATTCCAGGCCTTTGGCCCGGTGAATCGTGAGCACGGAGACGGCGTTAACGTCAAGTGGGCCCGCATCGGCAGGCTCGTCGTCCGCCTCGATCATGGTGTCCAGATAGGGAACGAGCATCTGGACTCGGTCATCGGCGAGGAGCCGTGCGCGTGAACGTACGATCTCGAAGAAACGCGCTACCGCGCGCGCCTCGCTGGCCTCGGCATTTGCCACGAGGCGCGCCAGCCGACCGCTCCGCCGGACGAAGTCGTACAGAACCTCGGCGCTGGAGCGCTCGTGCGAAAGGGCTACCCCGGCGTGGACGTGCTCCATGAGCCTGGTAACGCCGGTTCGAAAGGGTGCCGGCCATTCAGCGCTACCGCCCGACGTTTCGTCGAGCACCTGCCAGAGACTGCGGTGTCTGCGTCGAGCCTGATTGAGCAGGTCCGTGAGTGGAGCGCCGCCGAGCGAGTACGGAAAGCTTGTAGCCAGGGCGTACAGCTCCAGCGTCTGATCGGGCTCGGCGATGACGCGCAGGTACGCGAGCAAGGGACGAACCGCTGGCTGAGCAAAGAAATCCGCCGGCAGCTGGGTCCGGACAGGGATCCCGCGTACGCGCAGGCTGCGGGCAATCGAATCGATCTCGGCGTTGCTGCGGGTGAGGACCGCGAAGTCCTCCGGCCGCGCCCCACGACCGACCGAATCCGCGATCCCGGCCGCAACTCCATCCGCCTCCTCATCCGGAGATCCGTACCAGACGGAGCGGACCGGCACGGCCGGAAGCGTCCGCCGGTGGGCCACCTGGCGATCCGACAGCTTGGGGCGTGCGGCAACATGACCGATCAGCCGGTGAGCGGCGTCGATGATCGGTTGCCGAGAGCGGTAGTTCCGGCGCAGGACGACCCGGCGGAGATCGGCATGGCTGTGCTCGAACGAACTGATGCTTGCCGACGCCGCGCCGCGAAAGGTATAGATCGCCTGGTCAGGATCACCGACGACCGTGACGTTGCGCGCCATGTTGGTGAGCGCGTGTACGAGTTCCAACTGAGTGGCGTTCATGTCCTGGAACTCGTCCACGAGGAGGTAGCGGTAGCGACGAGTGACGGAGTCGCGGACCTGTGGCCGCTCGCGCAGGAGTCGCAACGCAAGCGACACCTGATCGCCGTGATCGATGAGCCCGCGTTCGCCGAGCAGAGTCTGGTACCGCGCATATGCCGCGCTCAGCTCGGTCCGTGTCTGCGCGAGATCGATTTCCGCCGACGAGGTGATCGGCAGCGCCCGGGCATGGTCGGCCAGAGCATTGGGAGACACGTCCTCGTCCTTGGCACGCTGAAACAGGTCGACCAGGGCACCTAGGAAACGGGTGGGGTCCCCCAGTGGCCGGTACCGGTCCAGGCCGAGATCGAAGAGATGTTCTCGGAGCAGAACGATCGCCTCGGCGCGGTTGACGAGCCGGACGTCGCCGGGCAGGCCGAGCTCGAACGAATGCTCGCGCACCAGTCGATCACCGAAGGCGTGGAAGGTGTTGATCTGAGCGTCGGCCTGACCGTACGGGACGAGCAAGTCGACGCGCGCCTGCATCTCTTCGGCGGCGTTATCGGTAAAGGTCAGGGCGAGGATCTCGCGGGGCCGAGCCCGCTTCGTGGCAATGAGCCAGGCTGCGCGGCGCGTGATGACCTCTGTCTTGCCGGTTCCCGGCCCGGCTATCACCAGCAACGGCCCATCGCGATGCGTAACAGCCGTCCGCTGCTCCCGATTCAGACCTTTGAGCAGCTCGGCGACTACATGGGACGGTACCGGCGCTGTTCGCTCGTACCGCTGACGCGCCGGCGGGTGCTCTCGACGAACCTGGATTTCGACTGCCATTCGTCGAGGTTGGGGGCTCGGCGTGCCACCTCACATGGCACGCGCCGGAATCAGCCCTCCGTGGCGCGGCGAATGGCCTGGGCCTCCTCCTCGGATAGGGCGGTTTCTGCCTTCCCGGCGGCTACCGCCTTCAGGAACACCCGCGTCTGCTGGCGGGAGTGCATGCTCGAGAGCACGAAACCGTCGCCATGGGCATCGAGGATTGCGAGCACGAAGCTCTGATTCGATCCCGTGTCGGCAAACGGGTTATACCGAACAACGCCCACGTGTTGGATGGCGCGCTGCCCCTGCGCCTCTACGCCCCCCAGCCGGTTCCGGAGGTCCGCGACCTGGGCCGCCAACGACGCGATGCGCTGGATGTCGATCGTTGGGTCCGCTCCGACCACGCTGGACGCCTGTCGGCGACCGCCGCCCCCGCGGACCCGGAGCATCACGCTGAAGCTAAGAAGGAGGCTCAGAAGAGCGACAGTGATGGCCGCGATCGCGATCAAGGTCGGTACAGAATCCAGGATCGTTCAGCCCTCTATGTGACTAGTGGCGCCGCGCATTCTAGAGCCGATCCACTGCTAGACTCGGCCGGTGAGCAAACGAGTACGGGGTGCCGTCAGAACGCACCGCCGTCCCGGCGCGAGGCCGCCGTCCGAGCGCACCGCGCTCCGCCAGCGTGAGCCCCGACCGGCTCGACCGAGCCAGCTCGAGATTGCCGAGGTCGTCGCCGAGGACATTGTCGAGGATAGGCCGGAGGAGGCTCGGGCGGAGCTCGAGCGTGCGGCTCCACGTGCCGGAACCCGTGTCCATCACAAGATCAAGGCAGGAAGTGTGCTGGCCGCGCGCGCGGCGACCGAGTACGTCTACGTATCCCAGGACATGCGCCGCATCCTGCTCGTCGCCAGCGGGCTCATCGGCATCCTTTTCGCCCTGTGGCTCCTGGTCGTCGTACTCCGGGTCATCCCGCTCCCCTTCTACTAGACGCTCACTCGCGCACCTAGGCCTCGCGCTTCTGCCGATCAGCGATGGAGCGCTTCTTCTCCTCCCGCTGACACATGACGTTACCGGCGGTCTTCATGGCGTCACCCTTGCCAAGGGCCTCGGGCTTCGGCCGCGAGCCGCCTCCGGCTGCGGCAGCTTCTCGCGCAGATTTCCGGGCAGTCATGCGTTCACCGATCGTGCGTTCGTATCCCTGATCTGACGGCCGATAGTAGGTGCGCCCCTGGCGCGCGAGCAGGTCGGGCAGGTACTGCTGCTCCACGTCGGCGCCCTCGTAGTCGTGTGGGTAGATGTAACCGCGGCCATGGCCGAAGTCGCGCTTCTCGCGCCACGTCGCGCTGCGCAGCTGGTTGGGCACAGGCAGCGAGCCGTGGCGCAGAACGTCGTCCATGGCAGACCAGTAGGCGGTACCCGCTCTATTGGATTTCGGTGCCGCGGCGATATAGGCGGTCGCATGCGCCATCGCGTACTGGGCCTCGGGCAGGCCCACCCATTCGAGCGCGCCGGCGGCCGCCACAGCGAGCTGAAGGGCGTGCGGATCGGCATTGCCGACGTCCTCGGACGCGCTGATGATCAGTCGGCGCACGATGAAGCGCGGGTCCTCCCCCGCCGCGACCATGCTCGCCAGCCAGTACAGCGCGGCGTCGGGGTCGTTGCCGCGCAAACTCTTGATGAATGCGCTGACCGTGTCGTAGTGGCCGTCGCCGGCGCGGTCGTAGGTAAGCACGCGTTGCTGCGCCGCGGCCTCGATCTCCTCGAGGCTGGGCTGCACGATCAGCGCGGAGGCGTCGGCCGCGTCGCTGCCCGCCATCGCAGCGGCAGACTCGAGAATGTTCAAGGCCGATCGAGCATCGCCACCGCTGATATCGACCAGGTGATCGAGAGCCTCTGAGCCAAGAGCCACGCGACCGGCCAGGCCACGCTCATCGACGAGGGCCCGTTCGACGACAACTTTGACCTGGTCGTCGGTGAGCGGCTCCAGGCGGAAGACCCGAAGTCGCGACAGCAGCGCGGAGTTGACCTCGAAATACGGGTTTTCGGTCGTGGCACCGATCAGCGTGATCGTCCCGTCCTCGACCTGCGGCAGGAGCGCATCCTGCTGCGACTTGTTGAAGCGGTGGATCTCGTCGATGAACAGGACCGTCGACCGACCACCGGACTCGATCCATTCGCGCGCGCGAGCTATGGCGCCGCGCACGTCGGCCACGCCCGACATGACGGCCGACAGTGTCGCGAATGGCGCCTGGACGGCCTCGGCCAGGAGCCGCGCGAGCGTGGTCTTGCCCGAGCCGGGCGGTCCCCACAGGACCATCGAGGCCAGGTGGCCTCTTTCGATCATTCGCCTGAGCGCGCCACGTTCCCCGACGAGATGCTCCTGGCCGACGAATTCGTCGAGCGTTTGAGGCCGCATCCGTGCCGCAAGTGGTGAATGTGCCCCGCTGCCCGAAAGGTCAAGGGCCTGTTGCGCCACGGGTTTTGGGGTGCGCGGGGGCATGAGGGGAGTATGCGCTGCCGGTCCGTACCGGATGGTTTGTGCAGGCCGACAAGCGGACGGGGCCTCACTCGCTACCATCGTTAACGGCCAGTCCGTCACCCATTGGTGCGGAGGGCCGAAGCTTCAAGGAGTTCTGCTGTGTCCGAAACGGTCCAGCTACGTATCCCCGGTCCCACTCCCCTGCCCGAGGCCGTCCGTGAGGCTGGTTCGCGCCAGATGGTCAACCACCGCGGACCCGAGTTCAAGGAACTCCTGGGCCGCGTGACCGCGAGCATGAAGAAGGGCTTTCGGACAGAGGCTGAGGTACTGATCCTCACGTCGTCCGGAACAGGCGCGCTCGAAGCGGCGGTCGTCAACACGCTCTCACCCGGCGACAAGGTGCTTTCCGTGAACATCGGGGTCTTCGGCGACCGGTTCGCGAAGATCGCACGGGCTTATGGCGCGGATGTCACCACCCTGGCGGTCGAGCACGGCAAGGCGGCGATTCCTGCAGAGGTCGGCGCTCAGCTGCGCCAGATGGCTCAGGCCGGCAAGCCTGCAAACGCCGTCCTGGTGACGTTCAACGAGACATCAACTGGGGTGACCAATCCACTCGAGGAAATCGCCCGGGAGATCCATCAGCACGCGCCCGACGCGCTGATCCTGGTGGACGCCGTCAGCGGCCTGGGAGCAATCCCGCTCGAGATGGATGCGTGGGGGCTGGACGTGGTGACCACCGGCTCACAGAAGAGCTGGATGGTGCCGCCGGGCCTGGCCATGGTGGCCCTGTCGCGACGTGCCTGGGCCGCCGTCGAGCAAGCGACGATGCCTCGCTTCTACTTCGACCTGACGCTGCACCGCGACGCAATGGCGAAGGGCGAAACGCCCTGGACGCCCGCGATCTCGGTGGCTTTCGGGCTCGACGAGGGGCTCAAGCTGATCGAAGCCGAAGGCTACCCCGCGATCTTCGCAAGGCATGCGAGTTGTGGGGCCGCTGCCCGTGCGGGCCTTCAGGCCCTCGGCATCCGCCTCCTTGCTGATCCCGAGGTCGCGTCCAACACGGTCACCAGCGCATGGCTGCCCGATGGTGTCGAGTGGTCGGCGCTGACCAAGGCCTGCCGGGCGCGCGGGCTCGTGCTGGCCGGCGGCCAGGGCCCCCTCACCGGCAAGATCTTCCGCGTGGGCCACCTCGGCTCCGTCAGCACCGACGACATCGTCCGCTGCATGGAGATCCTCGAGGACGCCATGACCGAGCTCGGCGTGCATGTCGATCCCGGCGCGGGCGCCAGGGCAGCCGCGGAGGCCGCACGCAATGCAGCCAATGGCGCGACGGAGCGAGAGCCCGTCTTCGCCACGACTGCCTGAGCGGCGGGGGGTCGAGATGATGGATCTCACCCCCTCCACCACCGGCCGGAAACGCATCCTGGTCGCCGAGCCCCTCGCAGAGGAGGGCCTCGCGATCCTGCGGACCGAGCACGACGTGGAGGTCAGGACCGGGCTCGAACGGAGCGAGTTCCTGCGCATTCTTCCCGAGTACGACGCGCTGCTCGTCCGCAGCCAGGTCCAGGCTGACGCCGAGGCCGTGGCTGCCGGCACGCGGCTTGCCGTCATCGGCCGTGCCGGAGTAGGCGTGGACAACATCGACCTCGCGGCTGCGACCGAGGCGGGCATCACGGTTGTCAATGCGCCCACGGGCAACACGATTGCGGCCGCGGAGCACACCCTGGCACTGCTCTTCGCCCTGGCCCGGCACATCCCCACGGCAGACGCGTCACTCCGGCGCGGGGAGTGGAAGCGCTCGCTCTTCACCGGGGTCGAGCTGCGCGGCAAGACGCTGGGCATCATCGGCCTCGGCAAGGTCGGCATGGCCATCGCCGATCGTGCCCAGGGCATGGAGATGGACGTGTTGGGACACGATCCGTACGTGACCGAGGAGGCGGCGGTGCTGCACCGCGTCCACCTGCTGCCCCTGCGCGACCTGCTTGCAAAGGCGGATGCCGTCACGGTCCACGTGCCACTGACGCGCTCCACGCGCAACCTGATCGGTCCGGCCGAGATCGCCTTGATGAAGCCCGGCGCGTTTCTGGTAAACGTGGCGCGCGGTGGGGTGATCGAGGAAGCCGCGCTGGCGGAAGCGCTGACGGAGGGCCGCTTGGGCGGTGCGGCGGTCGACGTCTTCACCGAGGAGCCGCCGAAGGGCTCGCCGCTGCTGTCTGCGCCCAACACCATCCTCACTCCGCACCTGGGCGCATCCACAGCCGAGGCGCAGACCCGGGTGGCTGTGGAGGCCGCCGAGCAGGTGCTCGACGTTCTGGCAGGCCGTCCCGCCCGCTACGCCGTCAACGCACCCCTCCTGACGCCCGAGACGGCACAGATCGTCGCGCCGTACATGCCCCTTGCCCGGATGTTGGGTCAGCTGTATGCGCAGTTCGCGCCGGACCTCTCGGGGCTGACCCTCGAGGTGGCCGGCGAGCTGGCATCACACGACACCTCGCCCCTTGTCGCGGCCGCGCTGTCTGGGATCCTGGAACAGGGATCCGAGTCGCGCGTGAACGTCATCAACGCGCCTTCCCTGGCCAGGGCGCGCGGCATCAACATGGCCGAGCGCAAGATCAGCGAGTCGGGCCGCTACACGTCCCTGTTGAGCCTGACCGGTTCGACCACGGTAGGAGGCACCGTGGCGGCCACAGAGGCGCGCCTCGTCCGCCTTGGCGACTACTGGCTCGACATGAGCCCGGGCCAGAACATGCTCATCACCCGCCACCACGACCGGCCCGGCACGATGGGCCGAATTGGCCTGATGCTCGGCGAGGCAGACGTGAACATCAGCGCGATGCACCTCGGGAGGAACGCGCCGCGTGCCGACGCGCTGATGATCCTGGCCCTCGACGATGCGGTCCCCGACGAGGTAGCCAAGCGCATTCGGAGCCAGGAGGCTGTGCTCGACCTGTGGCTGATTCGGCTGACCCAGTAACTCTGGAGCGCCTCGAGTTTCCGGCGAACCTCGTCGCGACGCTGGTCCTGGTTCGCCACGGCGAGTCGACGTGGGTGGCCGAGGGACGCTTTCAAGGTCGCCAGGATCCGCCGCTGTCCGAACTCGGCGAACGGCAGGCGGGGATGGTCGCCGACCGACTTGCACGACGCGACGAACGGACGCCCCTTCCGATTCCGACCGGCAGCCCTACAAAGATCTGGCATTCCCCACTCCGGCGAGCCGCACAGACCGCGCGGATCATCGCCGAGCGCCAGCACTCTGCCCCTCCCCTGAGGACGAGCGATCGTCTGACGGAGATCGCGCAGGGCGAATGGGAAGGAGTGATGATGGCCGACGTCCAGGCCCGCTGGTCGGAAGAGCTGGCGGCTTGGCGGCGGACGCCGGCTCGCGCCCATGCCCCAGGAGGCGAGCCCCTGGTTGAAGCTGCGGAGCGCGTTCGCACGGGCCTGGCAGAGATCGTTACCGAGTTGATGCCGGCCGGTTCGCCGACCGTCGGCGTCGCCGGCCGCATCGCGTATGACCCGGTGCCGGGCTATTCCTCGGGGCCTCCGGCGGCAAACTCGCCCGTGGAGCCGTGGGCGCTGCTCGTGGCCCACGACGGCATATTTCGGTTGGTGCTGATCAACCTGCTCGGCTTGCCGCTCGAGCGGTTCTGGTCATTCCCGTTCAACCTGGCCGCGATCTCGGTCGTGACCCTCCACGAGGGCGTGGCCGCGCTGCGTGCGCACAACGTCTCAGACCACCTCGCGCCGCTCGCGGCCGAGGATCGGGCCGCGCAGGAGTCGCGCGGCGAGAGGCGCGGCGCTCTCTAGCCAGGGTCAGCTCCTACCGGCTCCTACTGGCGCGAGCGAGTCCCGCGCGGTCGCAGCCCCACCCGCGGACGACGCATCAGCAGTCGAAGCAGCCCGAGCCGGACACGCCGATAGGCGAAGCCAATCGTGCGACGCATGGTCTCACCCGACTTGCGCCGCCCGTAGGTTGCCTCGACCTTGGCTGTGGCGATCAGCCTCAGGTCCCCGCTCGCGACTGGCACCAGCTCGCCCAGCCCGGCGGCGAATTCGTACGCCGTCTGTGACGGCCGTGGGCCGTAGCCGAGGCGCGTAGCCAGCCGTGCAACGCCGCGGTAGGCAAGCTCTGGTTCGGTCTGTGGCATGCGCCGCAGTCCGGCCCAGATCGCGGCCGCCACCAGGCCGAAGATCATGAACCCGACCAGCACGGCGGGTGCCCAGTTCGTTGCCTGCGGCGCGGCGGGAGGCGGCGGTACGGTGGGTGCTGGGATCGGACCAGATGTCTCGCAGTCGATCCGGTCCGCGCACTCCAGCTCGCCGCGGCCTTCAGGGGGACGGATCGTCGGCGCGGGACCGCGGTCCGGACCTTCATCGAGGATGGTCCGCTCCTGGCCGTTCTCGGCGTTGCCCGGCGTGGGGTCGAACTCAACCCATCCGTGGCCGGAGAAGTAGACCTCGACCCATGCGTGGGCGGCGCTTCCTTCGACCCTCCACGAGCCGTCTGCCTGCTCCTGCCCGGGCAGGTACCCGAGGACATATCGGGCTGGGATGCCGAGCTCACGCAGGAGCATGACCATCGCGCTCGCGAAGAACTCGCAGTAGCCCTTCTTGATCTCCAGGAAGCAGTCGACCTGGCGCGAGTTGTCCTCGCACAGTCCGCGCACGTCGGTGGTGTACTCGAACCCGCCCGATCGCCACAGGTAGTCCTGAACCGCGGCGGCGACGTGGTAAGGATCGCGCTGCGTTCCGGGCAGGCTCTCGAGGATGTCCGTTGCCGTTTGGCGGACGATGTCGCCCACTGAGTCGGGGCGGATGGCAAGGTAGCGATCGACCCACTCGGGATAGGCGGTGCCCGAGACGGCGAGCTCGTTGCCGGTCAGCGCGTTTCGGCCGCTCGTGTCGCGGACCAGCGAGGTGACCGTAAAAGGCACCTCCGGTTGGATGCCGTAGACGAGCTTCACTGCCACGAACGGCCCGTCGGGCCCGTTCACCTGCACCTCGGCCTGCTGGTCGACTTTTTGCGGACTCTCCGGCGCGACGATCACATCGCCGCCGTAGTCGGCCGGCGTCACTTTCACGACGACCACGTGGCGGGCGTCGGAATCGTCGATCCGCTCCTTCGTTCCGGCGAGCAGCTCGCCGCCGATGTCGACAAGCTGGGACTGCCGATCCAGCTGCTGCCAGGTGTTGCCGTCAAACGAGTCATAGGTCGCGCCGCGCCAGCGGTGTCCCTCGCCGTCGCTCGACGTGGCCGTGAAGACAAGCTCCGTCGAGGACTCCCACACGCCGCGGATCGTCTGGCTGGGCGTGAACAGGATGTTCGGTCCGCGCGCGGAGCCGCTCACGCCACCCAGCCAGCGGTTGATGGCGTAGCCGACTTCGAGCAGGTCGTCGTCGAAGTTCTGCCACGCGCGCGACAAGGGCGCCGAGCTGGCGTTGGCAGCCAGGGTCGTCGCGGCCACGATTGCGATCGCGACGAAAGCGGCACCGTTGCGCATGAAAGCGTGCGAGACGTCGGCTACGTCGCGCATGCCTCGTGCTCGCCATTCCCGCGTCTGGTCGAGCAGGTTGAGGCGGATGAGCAGGACGAGGGCCGCCGCGACGAAGACGACCAGGTGCAGGTACTCGTCGCGCGTCGTGATGGTGACGTTGACCAGGAGCATGAACCCGGTCAGCAGCACGGCCGGCAATGGCTTGTGGCGGCGGAAGACGGCGTAGGCGCTGAACTGGCCGGCACCCCAGACGAGCGCGCCCAGAACGATCAGGAAGATCGACGTCTCGTACGAGCGTGTGCCCGTGACGATCACCTCTTCGACCCACCTCGAGACGGAGAGGTTGAGGTCGAGCAGGCGACCCTCCAGCGAGGGCGCGATCGAGACCGATGTGCTCACCGCGTTGAGCAGGAACGCCGCGCCGACGAGCGCGCCGATGAGGTGGCCCGCGTAGCGGCCGTAACGGCTCTTGGCCAATGCCGCGCCAACGAGCACGGAGAAGATGCCCGCGATTGGCAGGAACCCGGTCTGTGAAGTCGTCGAACCGCCGATCGAGCCGGTCCAGCGCGCGTCGTCGATTGCGATACCGACGGTCATCAGCATCACCGCCAGGCTCAGGACGCTGGTCCAGCCCTCACGCGGAGTCAATGGGACGTCGGCCAGCTCCTCCTGGTCGGCGGCCTGAGCATCAACCTGAGACCACAGCGGCGAGCGCGTCGTGGAGATGCTGCTCACGCGCGCACCAGCACGGGCCGCTGCGCGGAGGAGACGAGCTGCGCCGCGATCGGTTCTGTGGGCAGAATGTTGTTCCAGGTCAGGTCGTGCTCGGCCAGGGCGTGGCGGAGGGCGCGCGCGGCACGCTGCTCGGCCGCATCGACTTCGTCGTCAGGTTCAGGCAGGCCCTTCTCACGGCGTTCGACGGCGGCGAAGGCAAGAGCGTCGAGCAGGACGATCACCGTCTCAACGCCGCGCGTCCGCAAACCGCTGAGTGGCCTCACCCAATCGCGGTCGAGCGATGGCGTTACGATCACGGCGCTCATACCGCGGCGAAGGCGACCGACGCCGTCGATCAGGACCTCCACGAGTGGCCGATCGCCGTTGGCCGCGACGGCGGCGAGAACCTGCATCACCTTCTGATACTGGCGCGGTCCGCGGTCGGCCGGCAGGATGCCGATTCGCGCTCCGGACGCGGTCATGCCGACGTTGCGGTTCTCAACCAGCGCGCGCGCACAGATTGACGCCGCCGCCCGGACGCCGTACTCGAGCGTCGATTCGTCGCCGTCGCCGGTGTGCGCGCGAGCGGAAAGGTCCAGGTAGAGCCAGACGTCGGCCGTCTGCTCCAGGTCGAACTCCTTGACCTGCAGCTCACCCTGGCGCGCGCTGCTCTTCCAGTGAATACGGTTGTAGGCATCGCCGGGCGCGTAGGGACGGATGCTCGTCGCGTGCGGTGTCGTATGCGGCGTGCGCACCGCCTGGGCGTGCGAACCCTCCATCAGCGCCGGGGGCAGGCGCCACCCGGGCAGCGTCTCGACGCGCGGATAGACGATCACGGTCGAGTGGCTGCCCACGGTCGCGTGTGACTCGAAGAGCCCGAGTGGATCGCCCGTGCGAAGCGCGAGAGGCTCGACGCGAAAGTGGCCGCGGCGCGCGAGCGGGACGCGGACCGACCACGACCGCTCGCCGCGAGGGCCGAGGGAGATGGCCTGGCCGGGCAACGGCACTGGCAGGTTGGTCGGGTTGTGCACCTCGAGCCAGAGCTTCGGGAGCCGGCTCGTGTTGCGGACGGTGTAGCTCGCACGCAGGATGTCACCCGCCTGCGCGTGGACGCGGTCGAGGACGTAGCCCGCTTCCAGGTCGGCCAGCCCGAAGCGGGTCACTACGTAAGAGCCGCCGACGACCAGGATCGCCAGATAGACCAGGAAGAAGAGGAACGGCGCGCCCGTTGAGAGGGCGGCCACAAGCAGTACGCCGGCGAGGGCGATGAGCTGGATGCGCCGCAGCATCGTGCGAGTAGAAGCCGGCGCTAGGCGGGCTGGACTGTTTGCCGCTCGGACTTGCCGGCGGCTTGTGCGGTCCGTACCTCGATCGGCACGCTCTCAAGGAGCTCACGCACGATCAGCACGGCATCGATGTCGCGCACCGTGGCGGCCGTCTTGACGATCAGCCGGTGGGCGAGGGCCGGAATGGCCAGCGCTTTGATGTCGTCAGGGATCACGTAGTCGCGCCCGGAGAGCGCGGCATAGGCCTGTCCAGCCCGGTACAAAGCGAGCGAACCGCGCGGCGAGGCACCGAGGTAGACGTCGGGGTGGTTACGCGTAGCGTTGACGAGACGGACGATGTAGTCGCTGATGGCCGAGTCGACGTAAATCTCACGAACTGCAGACTGCATCTCGCGCAGCTCCTCGGTCGAAACGACCTCTGCGATCTCATCGAGCGGGTGGACGCGCTTCTGCTCGTCGAGGATCAGCATTTCCTCGAGCGGCTGCGGGTAACCCAGCTGGAGGCGGAGCATGAAGCGGTCGAGCTGTGCTTCGGGCAGCGCGAAGGTGCCCTCGTACTCGATCGGGTTCTGGGTCCCCATGACCATGAACGGGTCGGGCATCTGGTGAGTGATG
>CAZXLP010000004.1:0-20782 GCA_964642085.1 uncultured Anaerolineaceae bacterium | reverse complement strand
GTGGCCATCGCGACGAGCTTCTCGTCGTCGACCTCGAGCTGCCTCCCGAGGGTTGCGAGCAACACGCGCGCCTGGTCGCGCTGGGTTTCGGTGACCTCCCGTGTCGCATACCAGACGGTCATGCCACGGCCCAGTTGTGCCGGCGTGTTGGGCATGCTGCGCACAACCTGCTTGTGGCCGAGCACGTTCGAAAGGGCACGCGTCGTGGCGCCGGCGATGATGCTGATGACTAGCTTGCCATCTTTCATGGCGCCGCTGATCTCGCGTCCGACCCGGACGAGCATCTGCGGTTTGATGGTCAGGACGACGACGTCAGCATGTTCGACCGCGCTGGCGTTGTCCTCGACGGTTCGGATCCCATAGCTGCTGATCAGCTCGGAGCGGCGTTCGGACCGGGGGTGGCTGGCGATAATCCGGTCGGGCGTCACCTCCTTGCTGCGCAGCAAACCGGCGATCATGGCCTCGGCCATCACGCCGGAGCCGACAGTGGCGATCGTGGCCTCCCTCAGCGACATGGGCGCGAGTATAGGAGTGGCCGCATTCAAGGGCGGGTCACCCGCTCCGGGCGGTTACTCGGCCGCCGTCGCCTGCCCCATCAGAAAGAACCTGGGGGTGGTCGTGACAGTGGCCGAGGCGAAGCCGGCGGAGGCGAGCGCAGATTCGAGCTCGGCCGGCGTGTAGTAGATCTTCGGGATCGTGAATTCGCGGCCGTCGGCCAGACGGCGGGTCGAAATGTCGTCGGCCGGTGCGGCGTTGTCCGTCGCGCCCGAGTCCGGGTCGCGGCGCGAATCGATCAACGCGAGCAGTCCCGTTGGCTTCAGCCAGCTACCGCAGATTGCCAGGAACTCGACCAGCCGCTGGCGCGGCACGTGACTGATCCAGAAGCCGCAGAAGACAACGTCGACCTGGCGGTCTGGCGGGGCCCATGCGTCGCGGACGTGGATGTGGGCGGCGAGACCGTGGGCCAGGAGTCGTTCGCGCGCCTTGTCGAGCGGCTCCTCGACCGCATCATAGAGCCAGAGCTGACCCTTCGACGCGAGGAGCGGGGACCACCAGCCCGTGCCCGCGGCAAGCTCGACGATCTCGCCCGAGATCGGGAGTGCGTCCAACCATTGCGTCGCGGCGTCCAGGTCACCATTCCATGCCACATCGGCGAGGACGCCGTGGCTATAGCGGCCGCGGCGCAAATACCAGTCGTCGTACTCGGGAGCCCGGGCCGCGTAGTAGGCACGCAATCGATCATCGGTTGCCTCGTCGGGCTGCGGCGCGGTCGGGGCTGGCTCGGACGGACCGGACCGACCGGACGAATCGGCGGCAGACGGCGACTCGGTCTGCGCCGATCGGCGGCGCAGACCCTCGCGCAGTCGGAAGCGGAGGAACTCGTTGTCCTGTGCCCGACCAACGCAGTCGGAGCAGAGCATCGCCCAGCCCTCCAGGTCCTGACCGGTCCGCGTCGTATGGGCGCGCCCGCACCACAGGCAGTTGAAGGATGCGTGGAAGCCGACCACGTCGAGTGCGGGTGGTTGAGCGCTCATCCCACCTCGACCGGCAGCCAAGCGTCACCTGGCAGCGAAGCCCCGACGAATCCCGGATCCAGCAGGTCGGCAAGCAGCGCAACGCCGTCGATGATGCGTGGGCCGGGCCGGCTGAAATAGGCCGAGCCATCGAGCGCGTAAACCTCGCCATCGCGGACCGCGGTCAAATCGTCGACCCAGGGAGGGCGGGTCGATCGGCCAAGGTGCCATTCCGCAGCCGTACGGCTCGCGTCGAAGCCGCACGGAATCAGCATCAGCTGGTCCGGGTCTACGTCGCGGATCTGCTCCCAGCTCGTCTCGGCTGCGGGTTCGCCCATCCGGCCGAGCACGTCCCAGCCACCTGCACGCCGGACCTGCTCGGGAACCCAGTGCCCCGACGCGAACGGCGGATCCAGCCACTCGAGACAGGCGATCCGTCGTGCCGGCAGGCCCTGGAGGCGACGCTCGAGCACACGATTCTCGATCTGTGCGAGCCGCTCGCGGAGCATTTCGATCAGCCCGACTGCCTCGTCCTCCGCCTCGGCCATCGCGCCGACGGTGGAGATCGTGTTGAAGATGCCCTCGATGGAAGTCGGCTCGAGGCTGACGATGCTGGTGTCGGTGTCGAGACGTTTTACGGCATCGGCCACATCGCGGTAGCTCACCGCGCAGACCGTGCACAGCTCCTGGGTCAGGATCAGGTCGGCGCGGGCGTCGGCGAGGGCATCGAGATCGAGGTGGTAGATGGAACTGCCGCCATGGATCGAAGCCGCCACCCGAGCATTGATCTCACGGCTGCTCGCTACCGCGGTCCCGCCCGCGTCTGACGTGACGACGGGTACCTGTGCGGCTTCGACTGGATAGTCGCACTCGTGCGTCCGGCCGACGAGTTCGTCACCCAGCCCGAGCGCGTAGACGATCTCGGTGGCCGAGGGAAGGAGGGAGACGATTCGCATCGCGACCTGAGGATAGCCCCGAAGGGCCGCGACGCGCCGCCAGGCGCCGCGAGGCGAGGATGTCTAGCGGAGGGTCAGGCGATCGGCTTCCACTCGTCGATCGTGGCCCGAGCAGAGTCCTTGTCCTTGAACCAGCGCGCGTCGAGCTCGGTGTACTGCGCCCATTCGCTGGGCACAGAGTCCTCGGGGAAGATCGCATTCACGGGGCACTCAGGCTCGCACGCTCCGCAATCGATGCACTCGTCCGGGTCGATGTATAGCTTGCGATCAATGCCGCGGTCGAAATGGATGCAGTCGACCGGGCAGACAGCCACGCACGACTCGTCGAGGAGGTCGATGCACGGCTCGGCAATCACGTACGTCATGGTCGCAAAAGTTTCCTCCGCCGGGGGCCTTCGGCCCGGCTACCCGCGACATGTTAGCGGCTGACCACCTTGACCCAAGGCTCCGCGATCAAGGGCTCAGGGGCTGCTCCGCGCGTCGCGACTAGGGCGTCGCCAGCCTGACCTGTCCGACCATGCCGCGCTCGGCATGTCCGGACAGATGGCAGATCAGCTCCAGGGTCCCAGTCACAGGCACAACGTAATCCACGGTCGTCGCCGCGCCGGACGAGAGCAGCAGTCGTACGCCGCCCAGGCCCGGTGCGACGCTCGCCGGTGGCGCGGTTGCAAACGGGCCAGGTGGCGTCGCGGCGGCGTTGGCCCGGAACCAGGCCTGTTGGAGAGCGGCGTCTCCAAGGACGAGCTCGTGCTCCACGAGGCCGCCGTTGACGACATTGAGCTGGACCGTCTCGCCCGGCACCAGGTAGATCGGCGTCGGGTCAAACCGATAGTCGCGCATGATGACGTTCACCGGCCGCGGGGTATCGGCGGTCCCTGGCCGGGTTACGTCCGGGGTGGGCGCCGGTGCGCCGGCAAGCGACGCACCCAGTACGACGAGAGCTGTTGCCAGGCCAAGGCCAAGCACCAGCACGAGCACAGGTGCGCGCGATACACGGGGCGGTATGGGTTTCGAGGTGATCGACAGCTCGGGGCCCGGCACCCCCTGACTTTATGTCGTTCTGGATCGATCCCCCTCAAGCCAAATCGGACGCGAACGGTTCCCAGCGGAACGGCGCCAGCAAGCGACCGTCAACCGGCGAGCTGTCGACCGTCCCGGTGCCGAGGATCGCGCCGAAGGCGAGCAGGCCCAGCACGACGAGCAGCGTGGCGAATGCGATCGCAGCCGCGTTCAGCTGGCGGGGGTCGCTGAGGTAGAGAAGCAGCGATGCGGCGACCATGACTCTCCATTCGATGCACCTGTTCGGCGAGCAGCCGGCCGGCGGACCTTCCGTCGATCGACGCTTCGACCCTAGTCAGCGGCGCTCACCTATTGGTTTGCGGCCAATTCACCGCGGCTTATTCGAGCCTGTGGACAAACGTGCTCGAGCACGTACATTTCGGGCATCAGCGAGAGGACACACGGTTGACCGAGCGCTTCGTCACTCGCGGCTTCGTCGGCCGCCGCCGCGCGCCCGAGCGTGGCCAGCGTGTTCCGCCCGGCCAGTACGTGACCAATGACTTCCCGGTTCTCTCCGCTGGCCCCACACCGCACACGCCGCTCACAGACTGGAGCTTCCGTATCGAGGGCCAGGTCAGCCAGCCGGTCGCGTGGACATGGGACGAATTCAATTCCCTGCCCTCGCGTGAGTTCGTCGTGGATATCAGCTGCGTCACCAAGTGGACGAAACTCGACACGCGCTGGCAGGGCGTCAGCGTCGACACGCTCCTCGAGCATGTCGACCTGCATCGGAAGGCAGCGTTCGTCATCGCGTTCAGCGACGGTGGGTATACGACCAACCTGCCGATCGCGGACGTGGTCAACGATCAGGCATTCGTTGCCTACGGCTACGACGGCGGCCCGCTGGCGCCGGAGCATGGCGGCCCGGCCCGGCTCGTCGTCCCACACCTGTATTTCTGGAAGAGTGCCAAATGGGTGCGCGGGTTGCGGATCGTCGAACGCGACCAGCCCGGGTTCTGGGAGTCCTTCGGATACCACAACCGTGGTGACCCCTGGCTCGAAGAACGCTACAGCGGCGATTGAGCGACCCGATTGAGACCCAGGTTCGCGACTGACTGATGGCCACGCTCAACTGGCAGATCGTCACGGTCACGGCCGTCCGCGACGAGACTCCACGGGTCAAGACGGTCTCGCTGCTGGTGCCCGGCTGGCAGAGTCATCGGCCGGGGCAGCACGTCGACATTCGCCTGACCGCGGAGGACGGCTACCAGGCGCAGCGGAGCTACTCGATCGCGTCCGCGCCGTCGGACCAACCGGTGATCGACCTCAGCATCGAGCGCGTCGAGGACGGCGAAGTGTCGCCGTTCCTCCACGATGAACTCGTTGTGGGCGACCGCTTCGAGGTCCGCGGGCCGATCGGCGGTTACTTCGTCTGGGACGCCGCCGCGACCGATCCGCTCCTGCTGGTCGCCGGCGGATCGGGCGTCGTGCCATTGATGGCCATGGTTCGTCACCGGGCCCAGGTCTCATCCGCGGTCCCATGCACCCTCCTGTACAGCTCGCGCACGCCCGACGACATCATCTATTCCGATGAGCTCCGGCGGCTCAACGGGCGCGATGATGGCCTGCGCGTCATCCATACGCTCACGAGATCGCAGCCGCCAGGCTGGACTGGCTACTCTCGGCGTATCGACATGCGCATGGTTGGAGAGGTGCTCGAGGGAACCGGCCGAATGGCCCAGGCGTTCGTCTGCGGCCCGACGCCGTTGGTCGAGAGCGTCGCCGAGAGCCTCGTGAATATCGGCCTGACGCCGAGCCAGGTCCACACCGAGCGCTTCGGTCCAACGGGAGCCTGACGATGACTGACCAGACAACGGACTACGAGGGCGCCGATCCACTGACCCTGGATGCCAACGCCACGGCTGGGCTGCTGATGGAGATCTTCGGCACCGAGATGACGGTCGCGGCCAGCCGCTGCACCCACTGCGGCAACCGAGCGCAGCTCGGAACTTTGCGCGCCTACGTTCACGCTCCTGGAGTTGTGCTCCGGTGCAGTACCTGCACCGAGGTTGTGCTGCGCATCATGCGCAGACCTGATGGCAGCTACCTGGTCGACGCCCGCGGAGCCGCCTACATCCGCATGTGACCCGTCCCGGCCACGGGCGCCAGCGGGGCCGCTGTTCCACCGGGTGGAAGTATCGGCCAACCTGCGCCAAGCAATGGGGTGATGAGGCCGGAATAGGCCGTCGACTTGGCCGCCTGTTCCGCCACGTGGAATAGACGGCCACGAACGGAACCATCGAGAGCCGGACGGCTTGTCTTCTTGGCTTTTACTTCCGTGGCGTGGAACAAACGCCACCCGACGGCGTATGCGGTAGGACTCTGCGTTACCCGGAGTGACCGTCCATTCCGTGCATCCCCCCAGGTTTGTAGGAGGGATCCAGGTAGCGCTCCGGTCCTTCCTGGAAGTCAAGCAGACAGCCACGCGAGCAGAAGTAGTAGGTTTCGCCGCCGCGCTCGGCGTTCAATGCCGTCGCAGTATCGACGTCCATCCAGCACACGGGATCGCGTGCCATCGTCATTTGTAGGTTCCAGTCCATGACCCTCACCTAGAAGCGTATTTATCGAGGATAGCCATGCCTTCGCCGAGGGCCTGCGGCCCGGCTGCGCGTGATAAGGCCCGGCGTCCCGCGAACGCGGGACGCCGGCCGTCGCTTGCACCGATATCCTCGCGCGGCAATGACACAGGAAAAGAGACCCCCGACCAAGGCGACCGAGGACCGCAAGCTCCTGCGGACGCAGCCCTATGCCGATACCACCTTCCTCGATAGCGACGCCTGGCGCGCGCTGCGAATAATGGGCGAGTTCGTCGAAGGCTTCGATTCACTGGCTCATCTCGGGCCCGCCATCAGCATCTTCGGCTCCGCCCGGGTCAAGGCCGACGACCCCACATACAAGGCCGCCGAGGAGCTGGCGGCCAAGTTCGCGCGCGGCGGGATAACGGTCATCACCGGCGGTGGCCCGGGGATCATGGAGGCGGCAAACAAGGGCGCGGCCGAGGCCGGCGGAGTGTCGGTCGGACTGGGCATCGAGCTGCCCCACGAGCAGGGCATCAACAAGTGGTGCAATCTCGCGCTCAACTTCCGCTACTTCTTCGTCCGCAAGACGATGTTCGTCAAGTACGCCCAGGGATTCGTGATCTTCCCCGGCGGGTTCGGCACGTTCGATGAGCTGTTCGAGTCGCTGACGCTCGTCCAGACCGGGAAAATCGACCACTTCCCGGTCATCCTGTGGGGCACCGATTACTGGCAGCCGCTCGTCGACTGGCTGGCCGGCCAGGTCGCCACAGACGCGATGATCGCGCGGAACGACCTCCAGCTGTTCCGGCTGACCGACGACAACGACCAGGTGGTCAAGTGGATCGAAGAGTCCTTCGTCGAAGCCGACGCCGACCGCGACGAAACGGAGGCCAGGACGGGCAGCGAAGAGGGGGCGGAGGCGGACCAGGAGAGGCGCCACCAGCGCCATCGCTCCCCCGAATAGGGTTTCTTGGGCGGCGCTTGGAGGCCCGCCTTCAGACGTTCAGCGCCTCGCGCAGCTGTAGTTGACGGGCGACATCGGCCCGCGTAAGCAGCCCTACGAACCGGTCGCCGTCCATCACCGGCAGCTGCTCGAGATCGTGCTCGGCGAGCAGTTCGAAGGCATCGAGAACGCGTGAGTCCGCCCGCACGGTGTGAAGGCGCTCCTTGCCACCCATGACCTCCGCCACGGTCACCTGCCCGCGCTGCTCAGGCGGCACGTTGGCGATGTCACTGACGGTGACGATGCCGATCAGCCGGCCGTCCTGCGCGACGGGTACCGCCCGGCGGGCGGCCGGGAGGATGTATCGGTCGACCAGCTCCGCAACGGTCATCTCGGGCGGCACCGTCGTGTCGTCGGCACGCACGATGTCTCCTGCACGAACCCGCCGCAGCCGTTCCTCGAAGACCAGCTGCTGGACGCTGGTCGAGGCCGCGTTATGCAGGAACCAGGCGATCGCCGCCGTCCACAGACCGCCGAACGCGCTGTCCAGGACCAGGAACAGGTAGATCGCATAGCCGAACATCAGGTAGGCCACTAGTTTGCCGACGTTCGCCGCCCACTCCGTCGCGCGGCGCACGCTGCCCGTCGCAGTCCAGAGGATCGCGCGCAAGACGCGGCCGCCGTCGAGTGGGAAGCCCGGAACGAGGTTGAAGAGGCCGAGCGTGAGGTTGATCAGGAACAGGTAGCTGATCACGAGATCGAAGTGCTGCTGATGGATGACGCTGCCAAGGGCAAACGCGATTCCGGCAAGCGCAAAGCTGGTCAGCGGGCCGACGATCGCCACCAGGAACTCGGTCGATGCCTCCTTGGCCTCGCCCGACAGGTTGGAGACGCCGCCGAAGATGAAGAGCGTGATTGATCTCGCCTTCAGTCCCCGCGCGAGCGCGACGAACGAGTGCGCCAGCTCGTGGACGAGCACGGAGGCGAACAACAGGATCGCAGTGATGCCGCCGAGGACCCAATACTCCGCCGACGAGAGCCGCGGGACGCGATCGGCACCGGGAAAGACGTACACGCTGAGCGACCACGTGACCAGTCCGAAGATGATCAGCCAGCTGTAATGGACGCCGACCTCGATCCCGCGGATGGTGAAAAGACGGAAGGAGTTGTTGAGCATGCAGGCGACAATACGCCCGCGCCGCAACTTGCCCGACTTCAAGCCGTCCGCTTTGCTACGGTGAGGTCATGCGCGTAGCGCTGGCGACCGATCACGCCGGCTTCCTGCTCAAGACCCCGATTGCCGACTGGCTGCAGACTGCCGGCCACGAGGTGGTCGACTTCGGCGTCGATTCGGTCGATCCAGTCGACTATCCCGACGTCATCGCCCCGGCCGCGCGCGCCGTGGCAAGCGGCGATTGCGCTCTTGGAATCGTGCTCGGTGGGAGCGGGACCGGCGAGCAGATCGTGGCCAACAAGATTCGCGGCATCCGCTGCGTCGAGGCGGCCGATCCGGTTACGGCGCGCCTGGGCCGCGAGCACAACGACGCCAACGTTCTATCGATGGGCGCGCGGATCATCGGCCGAGAGGTCGCGCTCGCATGTGTGGCGGACTTCATGGGCGCGTCCTTCCAGGGCGGCCGCCACGCGCGCCGGGTCGACAAGATCCGCGAGCTGGAGGACGCCGAGCGGCGCTAGGCGTTCCCGGTGGCTGCGTCTGCCTTCGCAGTCGGCCTTCGGCCGCTGCTGCGCACTCGTCGCGAGCCGCCCGCCCGGTGGCGGGCCACTCCCGCCTCGCTTGCGGCCAGGTCGTACAGGGCGAGGGCCTGGACGGCCGTGGCCGACGCTCCCCAGTGCTCAGTCAACAGGCGTACCTGGTCCTCCGACGGTAGTTCCGTGACGGCGTACAGACGGCCGACCGCCTTTCGTACACCGAGGTCGCCACAGACGACCCGCGGCCGCCCGAGCGTTCGGGCCAGGAACCACTCCGCGCTCCAGCGGCCGATGCCGCGCAGGCGCGTTAGATGCGCGATCAGCTGGTCGTCGTTCATCCGTGCCAGCTCGCGACGGTCCAGCTCACCGGCCACAGCCGCCTCCGCGCATGCGATTACGGAGCGTGCCTTGGCCGTGGTCAGTTGAATCGTGCGCAGCTCTTCGACGGACGCAGCCGCGAGCGGCGCCGGCTGGAGCGAGTACACGAACTCGCCTCCGACGTCGTGGCGCGTCCCGTATCGCTCGGCGAGGCGGCAGCGGATGGTCGACGCCCAGCGGAGGTTGACCTGCTGGGCACTTATCGAACGGATGAGCGCCGAGAACGGATCCGGGACGAGCACCGGCACGATGCCCGGATAGAGGCCGATCAGTCGCGCTACTCGTAAGTCGACCGCCGCCAGCGCCGCTAGCTCGGGCGGGACGATCACGAATGTCGCGCGGATGACATCGGCCACCTCTTCGGCGTGGGCCGCATCTACCACCGGAAGGGCCACCTCGAGCGACGGGCTCGACAGGTCGCCATTAGCACGCGCGGCAAAGGGAACGATGGCGTTGCCCTCGATCGTGACCGTCCGGACGAGTGTCTGGCCGTCCCATCGATCGATGCCGTCGTCGCCCCACCGTCCGAAACCTCGCAGGCTGGCCGCCAGGTCGAGTGGCGGCTCGAGCTCGACCCTCAGATGGGCCGTGTTGTGGGCACTGTCGGACACCTGGTCTACGCTAGCCGTCGCAGGCCAACCACGGAGGTGACCCAGTGGCCAATCGAATCGTCGCGGGCCTGGTCGCAGGCGCCGCTGGCACGCTGGCCCTGAACGTGGCCGGGTACCTGGACATGCTGGTGCGCGGGCGACCCGCCAGCAGACTGCCCGCCGACGTGGCCGGAAAACTGGCCGAGGAGATCGGCCTGCCGCTCGACTTCGATATCGAACCCCCAGCATCGGGCGCCGATGATGACGACGACGATGTCGATTCGCGGCTCGCCAGCCGCCAGGAAGCCCTTGGCGCCCTGCTGGGATACGCCAATGGCCTCAGTATCGGCGCCGCCTACGGGATCCTTCGGCTCGTCCTGCCGCGCCCACCCGTATGGCTCGCCGGCGCCGCGCTGGGCAGCTTAGCCATGGCCGCGTCCGACTATCCCGCCGCGAAGCTGGGCCTCACCGATCCGCAAACCTGGAGCAACGCCGACTGGATGGCCGATGTGGTCCCCCACATGGCGTTCGGCGTGGTTACCGCCGGTGTCTTCGAGGCCATTAAGAAATGAGCCGGGCTCTGCGCCCGGCTCTTTGAACTGGTACCTGACGGGTAATGTCCAGGGCGGCTCAAACGGGGTTTCAGGCACGCCGGACGCGTGGGCGACAGACGCTCTCAATGACCTTTCAGCGAGCCCGATCGGCCGCAGTAAGATTCGCGCAGCGAGCGGGAGTAGCTCAGCTGGTTTAGAGCGCTAGCCTTCCAAGCTGGATGTCGCGGGTTCGAATCCCGTCTCCCGCTCCAATTCCCTAGCTGCGTTGCTGCCCCTCGTTCGAGGCGCGCCGGCGGCGGTTTCCGACCAGCAGCGCCAGATCCAGGGCCACGAGGGCAGCTCCGCGAGCCCGATCGCGAGGTCCAGGCGAGACGCTGAGCGCGGCGCGCCCCGATCAGGCGACCGAGGCCGTGGCCTTATCGATGATCGACTTGGCGGCATTTATCGGGATCGCAAACCCGATGCCCTCTGCGCTGCCCGCGACCGCCGTGTTCATGCCGATCACCTCGCCCTGATCGTTGATCAGCGCGCCACCGCTGTTGCCCGGGTTGATCGCCGCGTCGGTCTGGATGAGGCCGGAGAGGTCCTGGCCGCGACCGGTCTGCTGGTCGCCAACGGTGATCGAGCGGTCGAGCGCCGAGACGATCCCGCGGGTCACTGTTTCTGTGAACTCACCGAGCGGGCTTCCGATTGCGAGGACGGTCTCACCCACCTGTAGGGTGGACGAATCGCCGAGTGTCGCCGGGACGAGCGTCCCACCGGTCGCGCGGATGACCGCGATGTCATGGGCCGGATCGGTGCTGACGACCGTGGCCGAAAGCTCCTGGCCATCGGCGGTGGTGACCGTCAGTCGCTGGGCGTTCTCGACGACATGGTTGTTGGTGAGAATCAGGCCGGCCGCCGTGACCACGACACCGGAACCGACGCCGGTGGAAGGAACCGCGAAGGGCGAAAAACGGCTCTGGCTCGTTCCCTCGGCGGTGATGGTGACGACGGATGGGGTGGCCATGGCCACTACCGCTGTGAGATCGGTCGACCGTGCGTCGCTATCAGCCGCGAGCTGGACGCCTGGCTGTTGTGTGGCGGTCTGTGTCTGCGTCGGCGCCGAGGCCGGCTGCCCCGGGAACCCGAAAGCGGTCATAAGGCCGACCGTCGATGCGGACGCCACCGCCGCCGACAGGATGGCCACGCCCGCCAGGCCAGCAACACGCGAAACGCGTCGGCCCTGGGTCCGTGCGTTCAGCCCTGACGTGCCGTCCGAGATGAAGACATGTCGCGGCGGATCGAAAGAACTGGTGGGTTGCGCTGATGTCGGCGAGTCATTCGTGTGCATGCCCAGATTGCATCCGGGGGTCCTTGGAGAAGCCTGAGAAGGCGCTGTGGGCTCTCCGCGAAATGCGGATCAGAGCCGCGACAGTGCGTCGATTGGTGCGTACCAGGCGGAGACCGTGCTGATCACCGTCTCGTCGTCCGGCTCCTCTTCGGTCACGGTGAAGGCAACGATCCCAGGCGCTCCGGCGGCCGCTGCCGTGAGCTGGCTGAACCTGTCGCCGAGCGGCGCCAGTGTCTGCCAGCTCTGCCCATCCAGGGAGATCCATGACGCCCCGGTGGCGATCCCGAAATCGTCCGGCTGGGGTACGACTCCGATCGCGATATAGCCCTGTGGCACGGCGTGTACCGAGGTGATGCCGCTGCCGGCGAAGCTCCCATCCACGGCCGCCGTCTGCGTCCAGCTGAGGCCGTCTGCGGAGTACAGGGCGATGCCCGTGAAGTTCAGGTTGACATCGTCGGCATCGCCGACTGCGACGACGCCGAACGACCCCGCGACAACCGATTGCACAGTCGCCGCCGGGAGAGCCGGCGCGGCGACCCGACTGAAATGGGCACCTTCGGTGGACACGGCTGCAACCAGTTCAAGGTCACCCAACTCCGACGCGAAATGGCTCCCGAAAGCAACCAGGCCGCTGGGCGCGCCGGCCATTGCTGAAACCGGATCCATCTCCGCCAGGTCCGTGGTCGAGGCCCAGGTCGCGCCGTCGGTGGATGTCCACACGATGGACTGGCCCTCGTCGCCCGTCCATCCAAAGGCGACCACCATTCCGTTCGCCGCCACGACCCCGTCGACCGTCCCGGCCTGCATCTGCGGCTGCTGCGGCAACCGCTCCCAGGCGCCGCCGGCCGTCGAACGCCATACCGCCCAGCCCGAGTCGGGAGGCTCCACACATTCGTCGACGAGTGTCAGGTCGCATTGCTCGATGGTCCCGAATACGAACAGAGTGTCACCCAGCGCAACGATCTCCTCGGGAGTGACGAACTGGAAGACCGGGTCGGCCGTGGATTGCCAGCCACGGCCGTCGTCCGATCGCCACACGACCCCTTGCCGGCGTCCGAAGAAGCCTTCGCCGGGCATCTGTTGAAAACCCACCGCAACGAAACCCGTGCCCAGTGCGGTGACCGCCGTGACTTCGAACGCGTCGCCTGACGGAAAGTCCAGGAGTGGTTGCCATAGTGGCCCCGTGGACGGCGTCGCCGAGCTCAGCGGAGTAGCAGTCTCCGTGCCGCCGCTTGGGACCGCATCGGTCGTCCCTGGCTCGGCGCGCGGCGTGGCGGTCGTGAGAACCGAGGCCGTCGGGCCGCACGCGACGATCATGATCGCCAGAACGACTATTCCGCCTCTCGCCCAGGCCCCCAGAGGAATCAGTCCGCCCAAAGTGCCTGCAGGTGGTGGCGAAGCATCTTCTGCCACCAGTACCAGTGATGCTCCACGTCATGGCCCCAGTAATCGAAGGTGGCCGGGACGCCCTTGCTATGCAGGATTTCCTGGATGTGGCGGGTGTCCTTGATCGCATCATCCTCCCACGCGCCCTGACCGACACAGAAGACGATCCGGCTGCGCCGGTACTGCTCCAGGTGCCACGGGTCGGCGAGTTCGGGGAGGTAGTAGATGGGGCTGTTGAAGTAGACGTCGTCGTCCCGGTACTGACCGACGAACAGCGAGGGTTGATACAGGCCTGACATCGCGATCACGCCGTCGAACAGGTCAGGGCGGCGGAAGAAGAAGTTCGCGGCATGGAATGCGCCCATGCTGCAGCCGGTTCCCCAGACCGTCTCGGTCCCGGCTTCGCCACGCACGAACGGGACGACTTCGTCGGTGATGTACCTGTGGTAGTCGTTATGGCGCCGCGCGCGCTGGTCGACCGACACGCCCTTGTTCGACCAGCTCTGCCAATCGATGCCGTCGACAGCGACCATGAGCAGCCGCCCGGCGTCGATCAGGTCGGCCACGCAGTCGACCATGCCGAAGCCCTCCCAGTCGCGTGTTCGGCCATTCGAGGACGGGAAGCAGATCAGCGGCTGGCCGGCGTGGCCATACACGACCAGGTCCATGTCGTGGCCAAGGTTGCCGCTGAACCAGCGGCGTTCCTCGCGATTCATCGGTGTCAGTCTGGACGAATGGCCTGGATCTGTTTGGCCGCATCCTTCAGGGGCTGTAGCTCCGGCCCCCGCAGTACGTAGCCGTGATCTCCCATCGCGGTCGCGAGGACCCTTTCCATTCGGCCCTCCTGAACGATCAGATCGCGGAACTCCCGGAGTACGTCGTGGTGCGACATCGCATACGTCTTGAAGTCGCGGCGGCTTGCGTAGAGACAGTTGTAGGGTCGGGTCACGATCGCGTCGAAGCGACCGTGGACGAGCACGTTTGCCCACTCGCGGTAAAGGTCGAAGTCATTGGCGTAATTGAACATGTCGACGGTCAAGCCGCCAGGCGGGCGCATGTTCACCTCGAGCGGCACGAGCCGACCGTCAGCTGTCCGGAAGATCTCGAAGTGAAACGGACGCTCGCGCAGGTCGAAGGCGCGCGCCATGGCACGGCCCACCTCCTGCACGTCGGCAGGGATGGCCCGCGGTATCCAGTAAGAGAGATCAAGTTCCTGGTTGACCGCCTCCATCACCCCGGAGGAGTAGTGGAAGGTGGAGTCGAAGACGATCTCACCCGACCGACCGGTCAGTCCGTCGTATGTCACCAGCTCGCCGACGACGAACTCCTCGACGATGTAGTCGACCGCCGGTTTGTCGATCAGATAGTGGTCGATGTCGGCTGGTTGCTCGAGCTTGTATGTCCGGGCGGCACCCACACCGATGTCGGGCTTGGCCACAACGGGCAGGCCAACCTCTCCGATGAACCGGCGCAGCTGGGCCGGTGTCTTGCAGACCTTGCCGCGCGCTGCCGTCAGGCCGGCACCAATAAAGCGCGACTTCATCAGCGACTTGCGCTTGATGGCGCCGATGGTGCTCTTGTTGATGCCCTTGATGTTGAAGTCGGTGCGCAGCCGCGCCTCCGTTTCGAGCCAGTGTTCGTTCAGCGAATCGAGGCGCGAAATCCGGCCGTGGCGATGAATGAAGAAGCCAAGCGCTCGCGTGAGCTGGTCGTAGTTGGCGAGATCGTCGACCCGGTAGTAGTCGTGTAGCGAAGCGCGCAGCTCAGGCCGCAGCTGCTCCCAGTTTTCGTCCGCGATTCCCAGGGTCGTCGCCCCGACGTCGGCCAGACCGCGCACGAAACGCCACCAGCTGGGCGGGAAGTGCGGCGAAAGGAAGACGACGTTCAGTTTTCAGCGGGGTTGGCCGAAGCGCGAGCTGCGGCGAAAGGTGTCGAACATGGGGCCGGCCCCTCCAGGCTCGCTTTTTACAGAGGCAAGAGCCTACCGGTTCACGCGCTGGCCGTCGATGGATGATCGTGAGCGATCCCACCTGGCACCGGCTTTTGAGAAGTCAGCCGAGCCTCAAGGGAGGTGCAGGAGCAGCAGGTCGGTCTCGACGTTGCGTCGCCCGGCAAGTTGTCGGATCACGGTTGCCGGCTGAAAGCGGAGCTTGTTCGTCAGGGAGCACCAGCCCAGGTCAACTATCACGTCGAAATGCGTGGCGATCATGTCGTCGAGCCGTTCGCGCGCCGCGTCGTCGAGCATGCCGCTGGAGTACTCGAGAACGATTGGTACATTCGAATCGAGCAGGCCCCGCGCACCCGCAAGCACCTCCCCTTCGTGGCCCTGCACGTCGAGCCAGACCAGGCCCAGCTCAGCCAGCGGTATACGCCCGGCAGCCACCTCGTCATCAAACGTCCGCGCCGGCACGCGGACAGTCCGACGGCTAAGGCTGTCGTCCTCGACGATCCGATTGTCGCCCGCATTGCCGGTCCCCAGGCTGAGCGTCAGCTCACCCGTTTGCGCGGACAGGGCGGCGTGATGGGCGATCACTCGATCGCCGAGCGCGTTCCGCTCGATGTTGTGCTCGAGCAGCGCGAACGCGGCCGGGTCCGGCTCGTAGGCGACGGCCCTTGCGAATCCGAATTCGGACACGCCCGGGAGCGAGTACACGCCGAAATTTGCGCCGACCTCGAGCAGCACGGTGCCTTCAATCGTGTGCCCAAAGTCATGCAGGGCGTCGAACACGGTGCCGACGAGCAGGGGATCCCAGTCGCCGCTGCAGTAGACGGAGCGCGCGATTGTCCGATCTGAAGTCGGCACCAGGACCTGGAAACCGGCCATCTCTGCCACGACGTGGCGCTTGTGCCGTCCGGCGGACAAGAAGCCCAACGTCCGTGCGAGAAAGCGGCCGATGGGTCTGTTGTCGCGGAGGCCGTATTGATTGCGCCCGTATGCGAGGGCGAGCCGCGCTCCTGCTTCAAGCATCAGCGGCATCGGCACTCGCGCCCGCTGCCCGTCTGGCGCGATGGTGACCGCGGGTCGGTCGGCATGGGCGGGGGTGGGGGTGCTGGCCAATTTCCCTCGGCTATGGATGGCGACGCTGCGCATTTCGCGCCTCAAGCCCGGCGCGCGGCAGTGTAGACCGCGGCCGTTAGGCTCCCCCAAGGCAGAGACGCGACAATGCCCATGGTCGCCGAGCCGTGTCGGCGCCCGCTTTGAGTCGCGTGACGCGAGGTAATTCGTGGAATCGCTGAGCATCGCAATGGTCGCGCCGCCGTTCCTTGCTGTCCCGCCGCCTCGTTACGGCGGTACCGAGCGAATTGTCGGTGTGCTGGCCGAGGGCCTGCAACGGCGCGGCCATGACGTAACGGTATTCGCGGCGGGCGATTCGCGGGTAAAGGCGACGCTTGTGCCGGTGGTGCCCGAATCCCTATGGAAACACGGCGTACAGGCCGATGCGTCGCCGCACATGCAACGGATCGTCGACCAGGTCGCCCGCTACGACGCGCACTTCGACGTGATTCATAGCCACCTCGAATGGTACGCATTCGAGTTCGCGCGACGATCGTTGACGCCTGTCGTAAGTACTCTTCATGGCCGCATCGACATAGGACCCACTGCCGAGGTGATTGGCGCATTCCCTGACATTCCGCTGATTGCGATCAGCGCGAAGCAGCGCAGCTACTGGCCCGATCTCAACTGGCTCGCAACCATCCACCACGGGCTGCCCTTTGACGACACGGTGCTGGGCACCGGCGCAGGGGGCTACCTGCTGTTCGTCGGCCGGCTCACGCCCGAGAAGGGACTCGATCTGGCGGTTGAACTGGCGCGCCGGACGGGCATCCCGCTAATGGTGGTGGGCAAGGCGATCGACGCGCACGAAATCGATACGTACCGGACAGTCGTTGAGCCAGCGGTGCGCGCCGGGATAGCCACCTTCCTGGGTGAAGTTGGCCCTCCCGCGCGCGACGAGCTGTTCGCCGATGCGCTGGCAACTGTGATGCTCGGCGACTGGCCTGAGCCCTTCGGCCTGGTCGCTGTGGAGTCGCTCGCCACCGGGACGCCGCTCATCGCGCGACGTGCCGGCGCGTTACCAGAGATTGTTCGACACGGCGTGGACGGCTTCATCCTCGACGACGTCGACGGGGCGGTCGAAGCGGTGGCTGGCCTGCGCGGGCTGGACCGAGCCCGCATCCGCGGCGAGGCCCTCAGGCGTTTCTCGGCCGAACGGATGGTCGACGAATACGAGGCTGTCTTCCAGCGATTGGCGAGGTCAAGCGCCGATGAATCGGATCCCACCGACCTCGTCTCCGAGGCCGGTCAAACGCCTATCGGTGTACCGTAAAGAGTCAGATTTTCGTCTCTGGAGGTCCGATAAACCGGTGGGGTTCCTGCCATACGTCTTGCTGGTCATGCTACCGACGCTGGCCCTTTCACTCTGGGCGGCGTGGCGTGTACGTTCCACCTATTCGAAATGGGACAAAGTCGACTCCGGCCTGTCGATGTCGGCGTTCGATTTCGCCCGGTATCTGCTCAATCGCAACGGTCTCCAACAGGTCCAGGTCGAGCCCACTCCGGGCCATTTGACCGACCATTACGACCCGCGGTCGCGCACGTTGCGCGTAAGTTCCGCGGTTGCCGGCTCGAGCTTGGCCGAACCCAGGACAGGCAGACTGTCGGTCGCGGCGGCCGCGGTCATCGCCCACGAGGTCGGCCACGCAGCTCAACACGCCCACGGCGACCCGGCCATGGCCCTGCGCCAGTTCATCGTGCCGGTCGCCCAGTTGGGCTCGGGCGTCGCGCCCTGGCTGGTCATCGCCGGCGTTTTCCTGAATATCTTCAACCTCGCCGTGGTGGGGGTCGTGTTCTTCGCCGCCGCTGTCGTTTTCACATTCGTCACGCTGCCGGTCGAGTTCGGGGCCAGCAGGCGCGCGCTCGCCTACGTCGAGCCACTTGGGCTGATCGGAGAGCGCGGTGACGGCGCCCGAGCAGTTCTTCGCGCCGCCGGCTGGACGTACGTAGCCGCCGCGCTGACGGCGATCATGACGTTCCTGTATTACCTCTGGCTGGTGTTCGGCTCGCGCCGCTAGCCGCGAGCATTAGCTCGATCTTCGCTGATCGGTCCGCCGCGGCCTCCGTTTCTGCCAAAAGTCCGCCGTGGCGGACCTTCGGATCGCGGACCCTGTCAGAAGTTCGCTGAATTGGACATCTGACACGGCACAGGCGTCAGAGGTCCGCGTGCGTCGACATTTGACCGAAACCCCAGGATCCGAGTCCACGCTGGCCGACTTTTGGCCGAAACGTTGCCCAAACAATGAGCCGGGCCCCAAATTGGGAGCCCGGCTCGTATTGGTTACTCACCCGGACGCCATCTCGGCGTCCTAACCGTTAGCGGCTCCACTCGTCCTTCGGCTTGTTCAGATCGTCAGCGGCGTCCTCGGCGCCTTCCTTCAGGTCGCCTACGCCCTCGCGCACGTGGCCCTTCGCCTGGTCCCACTGGCCTTCGCGCTCCATCTTCTCGTTGCCGATTGCGTCACCGACTTCTTCCTTGATGGTGCCGCGGGCCTGCTCGAGTTTGCCTTCGTTCTGCTGCTCGTTACCCATGATGGATTCTCCCTTGCGTACGGAGCCGCCCCGACACGGTTGATGGGCGGGCGTTGCCACGACTCTCGTGCCGCGAGCATTGAGGGAGCGGTCAGCAAAGCCGGCCGGACGTTGCAAAAGCGAAGAATCGAGTGAACGCGCGGCAAGCAGGAGGTCAAGCGTGGCTGTGCGGAGAGTCAAGAGTAGAATCAGGGCCCATCGCACCCGTCAGCGGTTGGCCCCCAGAGAACACCGTCGGAGGATCGCTCTACGGCCGTGGAAGGCACTGTCAAAACTAAGAGCCACGGAAACACCGCCGCGCACGTCGGCCGTGTCCAGCTGCGTACAGAGAAGGCGCGGGTCATGGCCCGACCCGAGCCCGGCAACGTCCAGTCCGGCACGCCGCTGCGCGACGCGCTGGCAGCGATGCGCTCACAGGGCGGCGACGCCGTGCTCGTCCTCCACGGCAGCCAACTCGCCGGCATCCTGACCGAGCGCGACGTTCTGACGCGCATCCTTGGAAGCGGCGTTGACGAGTCGCGCTCCGTCGACGAGTTCATGACCGCCTCACCCGGCACGCTGCACGCCGACGCGACACTCATCGAGGCGATGCGCGCAATGGAACAGGGCCACTTCCGCAACCTGCCGCTGGTCGACGATGCCGGTACGGTCGTCGGCCTACTGCGTCAGCTGGACCTGCTCGAGTACGTGGCCGAGGCATTCCCGGAGGAAATCCTTAACCTACCGCCCCGACCACACCAGAGGATGGAGGAGCCCGAGGGCGCGTGACCACCGAGATTGCAACAGCCAAAGAGGTCGACAGCCAGGAGCTCGAGCGCGTAACCATCCGATTCGCGGGCGACTCCGGCGACGGTATGCAGCTCACCGGCACCCAATTCACGCGCACGGCGGCGGTTTTCGGCAACGACGTCAGCACGCTGCCCGACTTCCCGGCAGAGATCCGCGCGCCGGCGGGCTCGCTGCCCGGCGTCAGTGGGTTCCAGCTCAGCTTCTCGAGCGCCGAGATCTATACCCCGGGCGACGACCCCGATGTGCTCGTGGCAATGAACCCGGCGGCCCTGCGCACCAACGTGGGCGATCTCCCGGCAGGCGGCGCGCTGATCGTCAATCAGGACGCCTTCAACCCCAACAACCTCAAGAAGGCGGGCTATGAGACCAACCCGCTGACGGACGGCTCACTCAAGCAATACAACGTCTTCGAGATCCCGATCAGCACGCTCAACGCGCGCGCTCTCGAAGATCTCGAAATGACCTCCAAGCAGGTCGACCTGACCAAGAACTTCTTCGCGCTCGGCGTGATGTTCTGGCTGTACGAGCGCAGCATGGAGCCGACTCTGCGCTGGATCGAGATGCGCTTCTCGGCCAAACCTGTCGTCGCCGAAGGGAACGTGCGCGCGCTGAAAGCCGGCTACGCCTTCGGCGAGACGACCGAGATGTTCCACACCACGTACCGGGTGGCGCCGGCCAAGCTCGCGCCTGGCACCTACCGCAACATCACCGGCAACGAGGCGACGGCTCTCGGCTTCGTGACCGCCTCGCGACTCGCCGGCCGCGAGCTGGTGTACGGGAGCTATCCGATCACGCCCGCGAGCGACATCCTGCACCAGCTTGCGACGTACAAGAACTTCGGCGTCAAGACCTTCCAGGCCGAGGATGAGATCGCCGCCATCGGTTCGGCAATCGGCGCCTCGTATGGTGGCCAGATGGGCATGACCGCCAGCTCCGGGCCGGGCATCGCGCTCAAGAGCGAGGCACTCAACCTGGCGGTGATGGTCGAGCTGCCGCTCGTCGTGGTGGACGTCCAGCGCGCCGGCCCATCTACTGGCATGCCAACGAAGACGGAGCAAGCGGACCTGTTGATGGCCATGTTCGGGCGCAACAGCGACTCGCCCGTGCCGATCGTCGCCCCGGCAACCCCCGCGGAGTGTTTCGACTACGCCATCGAGGCGTGGCGCCTGGCGCTCAAGTACATGACCCCGGTCATCTACATGTCGGACGCATTCCTCGCGACCGGCGCGGAGCCGTGGCGCATCCCGCAGGTCTCCGACCTACCGGACATCTCGGTCACCAACCACACCGACCGAGCGACCTTCCAGCCGTACTCGCGCAATCCCGAGACGCTCGCCCGGCCGTGGGCTCCGCCAGGTACGCCCGGGCTAGAGCATCGCATCGGCGGCCTCGAGAAGGCCGACATCACCGGCAACGTCAGCTACGACCCCGACAACCACCACCGGATGCAGGTCCTGCGGCACG
>CAZXLP010000003.1:0-24365 GCA_964642085.1 uncultured Anaerolineaceae bacterium | reverse complement strand
TGACCGTGACAGCGACAACGTCGATGTATGGCTCGGTTACGAGCTGCTCGTGGTCTGAGAAGACAGCACTGACGCCGAACGCTTCGCCCGCTGCTCGCGCCGATTCCGCGGTGTGCGCGCTTAGTGCCCGGATCTCGTAGTTCGGCAGGGCGTGCAGTGCCGGGATATGGGCGGTGGAGGCCCAGCCTCGGACGGGACTGACCCCGATGATCCCGACGCCGAGCGTCGATCGAGGCATCGTTAGAACCCGAGGACCTCGTCGACGAGGACGACGGTGATTCGGCCGGGACTGATCTCACCGTTGATGATCAGCACCTTGTTCACGGCGCTGTGGATGCCATACGCCGCCTGTGCCCGCGCATCCTCGAGCGGCAATGAGTACTCGTTGATACGACGCATGCCCTCATCCAGGTCGGACACGATCTTCTGCGTACCGACAACGAAGATGACTCGCCCGGCGCCGCTGGCGTATGGGCCGAGCTGACTGCCGCTCATCGAGGCGGCCATCAGCGACCCGGTCTCGGTGACGGCATGCACGCTGCCCAGCATCACCTCCGGCGCCGCACCCAGGCGGCGTATTTCGTCGGCCTGTGTTCCGCGGTCCATGCTCCAGATCCGTGGGCGAAGGGGCTCATAGCGACCTGACTTGTTGATCTCGTCGGTGATGCCGGTGTCCTCGAGGGTCTGCGAGGCACCTTGATGAACCTCGGATCCATCGGCGATGAGGTCCAGGACGATCTTTTTCGCGTGGGCGGCGTCCGCGGCTCGAAGCACCGTGAAACCGTGCTGCTCGAGGGCTGCGGTCGTCCGCTTGACGCTTGCGTCGTCGGCAATCGTCGCGAACCGACGGCTGACCGACTGGTCGAAGTCGGGCTTGATTTCGGTGATCATTGGTGAACGCTTCCTTCAGTGTGTTGCTTCGCTGCTATAGTTGCGGCTGCAAATACGTTACTCCTACTTGGTTGCAGATGCAAGTATCTTTGGAAATGAGCCCCGCCACTCTGCTGGACAGCCTCGCCCGCGATGCGGTGTCGGATGGGCGCGGCCTGGAGGCCTGGCGTTCGTTCCTCCAGGCGCATGCCTCGCTGTTGCGGGAGCTCGCTACCGATCTCGTCACTCGCACCGGGCTGACGTTGGGCGACTTCGACGTGCTGGCTCAGCTGGCGCTCGCCAATGGCGAGCTGCGCATGACCGACCTGGCGGCCCGGGCCTTCAGCTCGCGCTCCGGCATGACACGACGCATCGACCGCTTGGTGGATGAAGGCATTGTTAAACGGTCGAGCGCCGACGCCGATGCCCGCGGGGTTGTGGTCGCATTGACGGATGCGGGCCTCGCCCGCCTGAGGGAATCCGTGCCCGTCCATCTCGGCAAGGTCTCGGAACTCTTCATCGAGAAACTCGACGATGAGGAGCTGGCGGTTCTCGAGCGCGCGCTGGGCAAGGTCTCCCCCGACTGCACGTTCGGCTGAGGTGCCCATCCAGCACGAATCTCTGGTGGATCACGACTCGAGTCGGGGATGTCCCGCCCGACGAGGAGGCACGCCGTTGGAGCGACCCCGCCTGGCTCGAGGGACTGCAATACATGGAGGGCGCGGAGTTCTTCAAGCGGGACCCTGCACAGTGACGACGAGCTTTCCGCGAGTGTGTCGCGTCTCGAGATAGCGGATAGCCTCGGGTATCTCGCTCCACTCGTAGGTCCTGTCGATGACCGGCGTGACCTTTCCGGCCTCGATGAGCTCCTTCAGGAAGTCGAGGTCCGTGCTGTTCGGCGCGCCGAACACGTAGGTCAGCCTCTGGCTGACGAACGGTGACACGGCCATCGCCTTGACCACCTGGGCCGCCGGTCCGAGCAGCCGCCCTCCCCCGCCGCCGACAACGACCAACGTCCCCTTCGAAACGAGGGCGCGCCTGAAGTCCGACAGTGAGTGGTTGCCGACCGTGTCGAGGATCAGGTCAAAGCCCTGCCCACCACGAGTGAAATCCTCGTTGGTGTAGTCGACCACATGGTCCGCACCGATCGATTTGACGAGGTCCAGATTGCGCGTGCTGCAAACGCCCGTCACTTCAGCGCCAAACACCTTGGCAAGCTGCACGGCCACGGTACCGATGCCGCCCGACGCACCGTTGATCAGGACTCTCTGACCTTCCTTGATTCGTCCACGATCGCGCAGGCCCTGGAGGGCCGTGATCGCCGTCATCGGGACGGCCGCTGCCTGCTCGAACGTCAGGTTGGAAGGTTTCAGCCCGAGGCGCTTGTCGGGGACGCTCACGTACTCGGCGAAGCCGCCCGTGTCCACCTCAGCGAATACCTCGTCGCCGGCGCGGAACCGCTTCACATTCTTGCCGACCGCCTCGACGTTTCCAGACATGTCACTACCGAGGACGGTGACCTTCCTCGGTTTGCGCAGTCCGTTGACCATTCGCACGAGGTAAGGATCACCGCGCATGAGGCGCCAGTCATAGGGATTGGCGCCGGCGGCGCGGATCCGCACGAGCACCTCGTTGTCACGGGCTACCGGCTTGTCGATCTCCCTGACTTCCAGGACATCCGGTGAGCCGTACTCGCGGAAGACGATCGCCTTCATTGCGTGCTCCCGTCGGGGTACTGGAAGACGTCGTCGAGCTGAACCTCGAAGGCCCGCGCGATCTTGAAAGCCATCTCGAGGGTCGGTGAGTACCGTCCCTGCTCGATGGCGATGATGGTCTGGCGGGTCACGCCGATTCGATCGGCAAGATCCGCCTGCGTCATCTCGCCGTTGGCGAACCTGAGGCGTCGAATGTCATTGGTCACCTGTGTCGGCTTGACCATCGTTACAGGCCCCGGCGATAGGCGACGAGCTTGGCCGTCGTGGTAACCAGCGCCGCCACGATGAACATCGAGAAGATCGCGTTGGCGATCCAGAAGTGCTCGAACTCTGCGAGGGCAAGGCCGAGTGCGACCAGTCCACCGGCATACAGGACGGAGCTTCCGACGAACTCGCCGAAGCGATTGATCTGCTTATCGCGCTCGTCCCTCTTGTCCGCCTCCTTTGGTGAGGCGATCGCGACGGCGATGTGAGCGACGATCGCCACCACGATCCCGAATCCGATCGCGGTTAACATCGGCCACTGGTAGGCGATCTCCGTGACCGCCGTGTTCCCCAGCTGACCAAATATGAGCGCGACGTAGACGCCCGGCACGACGGCCGCGATCAGGGCGTAGATCCAGGTGCTCTTCTCGTCGAACGACATCTCTTCCTCGCAAATGTAAAACATCCTTGACACGCCCAACTGTAAGCCGCAGTTGACATGATGTCAAGTGTGCTAGACATTGAGGAGGCCCCGATTTGGCCGCTGGCCCTACAACTCGACGATGGTTGCTCCGTCGCCGCCCTCGCCACGCTCGCCGGGGCGCCATGACTTGACCAGCGGGTGGTCGGTCAGCCGAGCGCGCAGCGCGTCGCGCAGTGCCCCGGAGCCGTGACCGTGGATGACCGTCACCTTGGGCACCTCAGCGACCGACGCCTGGTCGACGTACTTGTCGAGCAACTCGAGTGCCTCTTCCACTCGCGCGCCGCGAAGGTCAAGGCTCGACGCAACCGCCCGCGGCGCCGCCTTGACTGGCGTGGCGACCAGATCACCTCGACGGCCACCCGAGGCGGCGAAGGGATTCACGACCAGCTCAAGGTCGCTGATCGGCACCTTGATGCGGAGCGACCCCGCCGCAATCGTGGCCTGACCGGATCGCTCGTCGATCTCGGACACGGTCCCCTGCCAGCCATCACGGGACCGTACGTTCGCGCCAAGCTGGATCTGAGCCTGGTCAGTGCCCGGCTCCCGCGCCGTGGAGGAGGGCTCGGACGAGTCGGCGCTCGGCTGCGCAACCAGTGATCCGACGCTTTCCTCGAGGCGCGCGGCCGATTCCTCAAGCCGCGCTTCGGTGAGCGTCGTCCGCGTCAGGAGGTCCCGCGCCGCGGCGATCTCGGCGTGTACCTCCGCCAGGGCGTGCTTGGCCTCGGAACGTGCATCTGCCACTGCTGTTTCCCGTTCGCGACGCGCCACCGATCGCTCGTCCTCGGCCTCGCGCCGCGCTGCGCGTGCGCGCTCCTCGGCTTCGGCCGCGCGGGCCAAAGCGTCCTCAGCCGTCAGCTGGGCCTCCCTGATCGAGGCCAGCGTCCTTTCGAACTCCTCCTGCGCCTCACCAAGCCGCGCTCGCGCATCGGCGACCAGTGCAACCGGCAGTCCGAGCCGTTCCGCAATCGCAAAGGCATGGCTCGTGCCCGGCAGGCCGATCGACAGCCGGTAGGTCGGGCTGAGCGTCTCCAGGTCGAACTCGACTGATGCGTTGCTCGCTGCCGGCGTGTTGTATGCGTACGTCTTGAGCTCGGCGTAGTGCGTCGTCGCCGCAATCAAGGCCCCGGCATGGATGAAGTGATCGAGGAGCGCCTGGGCGAGCGCCGATCCTTCGGTTGGATCCGTGCCCGCGCCGAGCTCGTCGAGGAGCACGAGGCAGCCCGGGCCGGCCTCCTCGACGATGCGAACAATCGAGCGCATGTGGCCCGAGAAGGTCGACAGCGACTGGGCGATCGACTGCTCGTCGCCGATGTCGGCGAAGACGTCTCGGAACACCGGCAGGCGGCTGCCCACAGCAACGGGTACGTGCAGGCCTGACTGATGCATCAACGCCAGCAGCCCGAGCGTTCGTAGTGCGACCGTCTTGCCGCCTGTGTTCGGCCCGGTGATCACCAGCGCTCGGATCTCTGTACCCAGCCGGATGTCGATCGGCACCACGCGGCCGGTCAGACCCGGGTGGCGCGCCGAAAGCAGCTCCACGTCGTCCGAATCGACGGTCGTGGGTCGGACGCCGTCCAGCTCGGCGGACAGTCGTGCACGCGCAGCCCAGAAGTCGAAGGTGGCGAGAACGGCCAGCGTCTCGTCCAGACCGTCCGCCTGACCGTCGACCAGCGCCGAAAGATCGTCGAGGATCCGCTCCTCCTCGGCCTCGACGGCCAGCTGCGCCTCGCGCCAGGTGTTCCCCAGCTCGACGATCACGAGCGGCTCGATGAACACGGTCTGGCCACTTCCAGACTGATCGTGAACGATGCCCTTCACGCGACCGCGTTGGTCGGCACGAACGGGGACGACATAGCGTCCGTTGCGCAGCGTGACAAGCGGCTCCTGGAGCGCGGAGGCGAACTCGCTGCCGTGGACCAGGGTCTCCAGGCGCGAGCGCAGCCGCTCGTACGCGACCCGGACCGCACGGCGCAGGCCGCCAAGTGCGGGCGATGCACCATCGAGCAGCTCGCCGGCGGGATCGAGGCTCTGCTCCAGTCGCGCTCGGAGTTGAGGCAGCTGCTTTATCGAGCGCCCGAGCTCGTGAAGAAGAGGTGGCCGCTCAGTGCGCAGGACTTCGGCCAGGCGGCCGGCAGCGACGAGCGTGTCGAGGATCTCGAGCAGCTCGGTGCCGGACAGGCGCCCTCGGCGCCGAGCGCGGAGGACGAGCTGACCGATGTCGCGCGACCCGCCGATGCCAACGTCCGGCCGGCGTGACAACAGATCGCGTGCCTCGTCGATCTCGTCGAGCATGCGCTTGACGACGATCCGATCCGAGGATGGCGACAGGCCCTCGGCCAGCCGCCGTGACGGGGCGAACGCGGTGAGCGCGGCGACGCGGCCACGGATGAGAGGGTACTCGAGCAGTTCCTGGCTGCGCCTATCGGTCAAGGGCGGGAGACGGACGGGTGGCCGTTCAGCCAGAACCGCCACGGTCGGGCGGCCCAGCTGTCCGTGGCGTAGTCCACCCCGATGCGCCTGCCCTCCCCTATCTCCGTGAGCAGGGTCATTTCCGGCGGCGCCGCCAGCCAGAGGCGTTCGCCGCTCGTCAGGTCGTATGAATCGAGCGTGCGATCAACGGCCATCGCCTGGCACAGCCGCGCTGGGCCGGAGCACAGGCGCGTACCGGGGCCCGCGGGCCTGCCACGACGGCTACGCATCAGTTCGAGGCCGACAACGGGCTCGAGCGCCCGAAGCAACACGGCGCCCGCGTCAGCGCCGTGGTACGCGACGACGTTCAGGCACTCATGCATGCCGTAGATCAGGTAAACGTAGGCGTGCCCGACCTCCCCGAACATCGGCGTGGTCCGCCGCGTCCGGCCTGCCCGCGCGTGACTGGCGCGGTCCTCCGGGCCACCGTATGCCTCGGTCTCGACGATGCGGCCGCAGGCGAGACCCTCTTTCGTGTCCCTGCAGAGCCATAGACCGAGCAGCTCCCTGGCAACCTCAGCTGTCCGCCGCTCGAAGAACGACCGTGGCAGAGGTGCGAGTTGATCAGGCGCGACGCTCGGTGGGTCCGCTACATGCCCGAGCATGAACGACCCCGGCTCAGACGTAGACCGCGCGGATGTCCGCTGGCAGGAGCGGCCCGAGCAACGAGATGAGGCCCGGAATCAGCGAGTCGTGGAGGAATCCAACAATTGTCGATCGGTCGAAAGCCAGGCTCAGGTGGCTCACGAAGTCGAACTCGGGGACGCCGGCGGGCGGGTTCGCCAGGTAGTACGTGTCCAGCACAATGACCAGGGCGGCAATCATCAGCAGCGTCGCTCCGAGGGCCAGGACTCCGCCGATGACCTCGTCGACCGCCACGCGCGGGGTCAGGTGGACCGTGCTGCCGCCGATCTCGATGACGAGCACGGCCAGCGTGAACAGCACCAGGAATACGACCGCGAAAGCGAGCATCTCGACGTGCTCACGCGAGTACTCGGTTGCGTTCGCTGCGATCCAGTCGCCGACCGGCTCGCGCAGGTAGGCGGATGCCACGAACGTGACCAGCCACGCACCGACGACGATGAGCTGCCTTATCGCGCCGCGCAGATAGCCGAGCAGGAAGCCCGCGACAAGCAATACGACGATCGCGACGTCAACTTCCACTGCGCACTCGCCCTCCGACCTCACGCGCCAGGGCCTGGGTCACGGCCTCGATCGCTTCCTCCAAGTGGGAGTCGCTCAGCGGCGACTCCTGTGGCTGGAACCACAGGCGATAGGCCAGGCTTACCTCACCGGCGTCGAGCGGAGGCCCCTGGTAGCGATCGAAGAGCTCGATTCGGACCAGGTAGCTCCCTCCATGGCCTCGGATCGCGCTCACCACGTCAGCTGCGGCAACATCTCTGCCTACGATAACCGCCAGATCGCGCTCGACGGCCGGCAGGCGGTCGACCTCGCGCACCTGCGGCACGAGCGCGGCTGCCTCGGCGAGTCTGTCCATATCGAGCACCGCGAAGATTGCGCGCTCCGCCCTGATCTCGTACGCGACGAGGTATCGAGGATCAAGCTCTCCAATCCGCCCAATGACCATCGAATCAGCGCCGCCGACGCGGACTAGTGCGACTCGATAGGGATGCTCAACCTCCTTTTGGGCGTCGTGGGGGAAGTAAAGGACCCCGCCAAGGTGGAGGCGCTCGGTCAGCCATTCAACGACGCCCTTGACGTCCTCGAGCTGCACTGGCCTGGCAGGTTCGACCCACGACGGCGCGGCCCAGTTACCGGCGAACAGCAGCGCAAGGTTGGTCGCCTGCCAAGGGGCCCCGTCGCGCCAGCCATGGATCGCTCCGATCTCGAATAGCTGTAGGTCTGACCAGCGCTGTCGCTCATTGCGCGAGAGGACGCCCAGCAGCCCCGGCAGGAGCGAGCGGCGAAGCTCGGAGTGGTCGGCGGTTACTGGGTTCTCCACGCGAATCGTTTCCGGGTCGTCGGCGGCGATGCCCATTCGAGCGTGATCGAGCGGAGCGATCAAGCCATTTGTCACGACCTCCGCCAGCCCGCGGCCTGACAGCAGGTCGCGAATGGTGTCCTCGGCACGCCGCGGATCCGGGCGGTAGCCAGGCATCTCCGTGTCGGGCAGGCGCGGCGGGAGGTTCTCGTAGCCGCGAATGCGGGCGATCTCTTCACCCACGTCAGCCTCGATCTCGATGTCGCGCCGGTGCGGCGGCACGACAGCCACCAGCGCCTCAGCCGCACCGTCGAGAGTAGTTCGCTCGCCCTCGACGATGGCCAGAGCGTCGCCGCCGCCCACCGGCTCGGTCGCGATCTCCACGCGCGCCAGCGCATCGCGCATGTCCTGCGTCTCGATCTGCTGGCCTAGTAGCCGACTGACCCGCGCCGGCCGATAGACAACCCGCGTGGGCGACTCGTCGACCGGGTTGGTGTCGATCGCTCCAACAGCCGGCCGGCCCCCGGCCCATTTGGCGAGGAGCTGGGCGGTGCGGTCGGCGCCCAGCCTGGCGAGCCGTGATTCCTGGCCCTTCTCGAACCTCAGGCTGGCCTCGCTGCGCAGACCGAAGCGTTGAGCGGTGCGCCGGATGGAGACCGGATCGAAGATAGCCGATTCGACCATCGCGGCCGTCGTCTCCGGCCCAACCTCACTGCCCGCCCCGCCCATCACACCGGCGATGCCGATTGGGCCGCCGGCGTCCGCGATCAGCAGCGCGTCGGCCGTCAGCGAGCGCACCACGTGATCGAGGGTCTCGAGCTTCTCACCGTCGCGCGCAGGCCGCACGATGATCGTGCCGCCACTGACCGATGCGGCGTCGAAGACGTGGATGGGCTTGCCCAGCTCGAGCATCACGTAGTTGCTCGCATCGACCGCGTTGGAGACGGGCCGTATTCCGGCCGCTGAGAGTCGCAGCTGGACAAGCACCGGCGACGGCCCGATCTTGAGCCCGTCCACGTAGCGGCCCACGAAGCGTGGGCAAAGGCGCTTGTCGGCAATCTCGACCCACATGTGGTCGTCCGTGGAGTCGCCTGACTCAGGAACTTCGATCGTCGGCCAACGAACGGACGTGCCCGAAATGGCCGCAACCTCGCGCGCCAGCCCAATCAGCGACAGTGCGTCGCCGCGGTTCGGCTTTACGTCCACGTCGAGCACAACGTCGCCTACGACATCCTGGAGCGAAGTGCCCAGTTCGGCGTTCAGGTCGTCAAGGATCAGGATCCCATCCGCATCGGCGCTGAGTCCAAGCTCGGAACCGGAGCACAGCATTCCCTGGCTCTCGCTGCCCTGGATCGTCGACACGCCGATCTGACGGCCACCAGGCAGCACCGCCCCCGGGAGCGCCACAGGCACGCGTTGACCGACGGCAATGTTCGATGCGCCACAGACGATCGAGAGCGACGCATCGGAGCCCGAAACACGAACCTTGGTCAATGACAGGCGAGCGGCGTTCGGATGGGGCACGACCTCGAGCAGCTCACCCACCACGATGGAGCTCCATCCGGCGCCGATCCGGTCGATCGACTGGACCTCCATGCCGAGCAGTGTCAGGCGTTCGGCCAGTCGCTCCGGGAGCAGGTCGAAGTCGACGTAGTCACGCAGCCAGGAGAGCGGGACGCGCATCGCTAGAAGCTGCTCAGGAAGCGCATGTCGTTGTCCAGGAAGGCGCGGATGTCAGGGATGCCGTGGCGGAGCATCGCGATTCGATCGGTACCCATCCCGAAGGCGAAGCCCTGGTAGCGCTCCGGATCCAGTCCGCAGTTGCGCAACACCACCGGGTGGACCATGCCCGCACCGAGGATGGTCAGCCAGCCAGTGCGCTTGCACGCCGCACAGCCGACGCCGCCACAGATCGTGCAGCTGATGTCGAAGGCGACGGACGGCTCGGTGAACGGGTAATAGCCCACGCGGAACCGAGTGCGGGTCCCGCCACCGAACATCGCGTGGGCAAACTCGTCGAGCAGGCCGCGCAGATGGGCCATCGTCGTGCCCTCGTCGACCATCAGCCCCTCGACCTGGAAGAACTCGAAGCCGTGGCTGGCGTCGACCGCCTCGTAGCGATAGCAGCGGCCCGGCAGAACAGCGCGGATGGGGGGCGGCGATTCGCGCATCAACCTGATCTGACCCGGGGAGGTGTGCGTGCGCAGCAGATAGCGCCGGTCCGTGCCCTCGACATACAGCGTGTCCCAAAGGTCGCGCGCGGGATGGTCGGCGGGAATGTTGAGCAGCTGGAAGTTCAGCTCGTCGGTCTCAACCTCCGGGGACTCGTACACCACGAAGCCGAACTGGCCGAAGATGCGCGCGATCTCGCGCTCGGTCTCTATCAGCGGATGAAGCGAGCCGCGCGGCAGGCGCCGCCCGGGCAACGTTACGTCGGTCCGCTCGCGCGCCATTCGGACGTCGAGCGCGATCTCGTTCAGCCGCTCACGGCGGGTGGCTATCTCGCGCTCGAGCTCCTCGCGAATAGGGTTGGCAAGCGCACCGACCTTGGGACGATCCTCAGCGGGCAGCTGGCCGATCCCGCCGAGCAGGGTGCGCAGTTCGCCGCGCCGGCCGAGGAAGGCGCCCTCGACCTCGTCCAGCTCCTTTGGATCATCGGCCTCGGCAACGGCCGCGAGCGCGCGGCTGCGGAGGTCGTCTAGCTGGGTGGAGAAGGACGCCAGGTCCACGGCGCGTTAGCTGCCGCTACCTGGCTCGCGCGACCTCGGCGATGCTGGCAAACGTAGCCGCATCGCGAACCGCGATGTCGGCCAGGATCTTGCGATCGAGCGCGACGCCGGCTGCCTTCAACCCGTTGATCAGCTTGGCGTAGGTGAGGCCATGCTGACGAGCGGCGGCGTTGAGCCGGACGATCCACAGAGCGCGCATCTGGCGCTTGCGCTGCTTGCGGCCGACATAGGCGTAAGCCATCGCGTGAAGCAGTGCCTCGCGCGCGGGCTTGATCAGCTTGGAGCGTGTGCCGCGCCGGCCCTCGGCCGCGTTCAGCAGCCGCTTGTGGCGCTTGTGTGCGGTTACGCCGCGCTTGACTCGTGCCATGGGTGATCCGTTCTAGAGGTAAGGCAGCAGGCGCTTGACCTGCTCCTGGCTCGACTTGCTGACGATGGCCTTGCCCGCGTAGCGACGGGTTCGGCGGGACGACTTGATATCCAGGTGGTGACCGCTCCACGCCTTGACGCGCACGATCTTGCCGCTGCCGGTCTTGGCGAAGCGCTTCTGCGCGCCCTTGTGAGTCTTCATCTTTGGCATCTGTCCTACCTCCGCAGTAGCCCCTTGGGCTCTGCTGCGCGTCTCCGGCAAGCTCCCGCTGGTGCGGCCGCTTGCCTGCGGCTTGCGATTTCTACCTCCGCAGTAGCCCTTTGGGCTCTGCTGCGCGCGATTCTTACGCTCCTGCCGGTTTCCCGGCTCCCGAAACAGCGACTTTCGTTCTTGTCCGTGTTGGCGCGGGCTTCTTTTCGACTTTGGCCAAAGGGGCCTCTGCGACTCCATCGGTTGCGTCGGCGACCTTGGCGGCCCCCGCAGGCTTATCGGGTGCTTCGGCAGCGACGTCGGGTGCTTCGGCAGCGACGTCGGGTGCTTCGGCAGCGACGTCGGTCGCGTCTCTCGGTGCTCCATCAGCCTGTTCGCGGCGCCGCTCGGGTGGCGCCTCCACAACCTTGGGCTTATGCGTTGAGGCCATCACCAACGACATCTGCTTGCCTTCCAGCAGCGGCTGTCGTTCGACCTGCGCATGCTCGCCGACCTGCTCAGCGAACCGGACCAGGAGGTCACGGCCGAGATACGCGTGGCTTACTTCGCGCCCACGGAACTGGACTGTCACCTTGACCCGATCGCCGTCCTCCAGGAACTGGATCGAGCGGCGGACCTTGGTGTCGAAGTCACCTTTGCCAATCTTTACTTTGAGCCTTATCTCTTTGAAGTCGACCGACCGCTGATGGCGGCGGGCTTCCTTTTCGCGGCGGGCCTGCTCGTACTTGAATTGCCCGTAGTCGAGAAATCGGGTGACAGGCGGGGCCGCCATCGGGGCGACCTCGACGAGATCGTAGCCTCGCTCCTGCGCAAGTCGGAGAGCCTCCGGCGTGGCCAGCACGCCCATCTGAGTGCCCTCTTCGTCCACGACCCGCACCTGCGGGACGCGAATCATCTCGTTGATGCGGAGCTCTTTACTCAGGCCTGATCCCTCAAACGATGCCTACCCAAATAGCGACACGCGGCGCGCACCAAGAAATCTCGGGCGCCCCACGGCCGGCGGGACTATAGCACAAGGGGTGCTGATTTCCTCCCTCCGCAGCCCTCCGGGCTGCTCACTCCGGGCCGGCGGCCTGCCAGTCCTCGTAGGTGTCTACGTAGCTGCCGTCGAAGTTCGTCAAAGTGCTCAGGATGAGGAGTTCGTCGTGCGTCCAGTCGAACCGAATTCCAACGGTCTGAGGCGCGCACAGGATGCGCCCGGCCGGGGTGCCAGCGATGGTGTATATCCCCTCATTGGAACCGGTCTCGCAACTCTCGGTCGGCTCGACTGCCCAGGTATCGACCCGTATCTGGTAGGCGGCATCCATGTTCTCCTGGTTGTCGAACTGGACGAAGTCGGCGACGTTCGAGCGACCCTCTGTCAGCGTGCAGGAGACCGCAGCCTCTGCACCGGTCTCGAAGGGGTTGGGCTGAGTCTCGAAGCAGTCGGGCCGCCAGTCGGCAGGCACGTGCAGCAGTAGTGCCCGAGCTGCTGGCGACACGCTGGACCCGCCCTCGCCGCCGTACGCGAACACGTTGTCGACAGCCAGCGAGAAGGGATGGGCCGCAGACTCAGCGTAGATCGCGACGCGATCAAAGCTATCCGCGCCTTCGGCATCCTCGTAGGAAGCCCCAAGACCGATGTCGGGCAACGAGACCTGCATCCGCATCGTGCCAGTGGCCGTGCCCGCACAGTCGAGGGCGACTGTCGTCGCCAATCCTGCTGGAACGTTCCAGCCAGCCTGCTCGTCCGTCAAAAGGACGCTGGCGCCTTCGCTCGTCAGCTGAACGAACGACCAGCCACCGCTGGTAGTAACCAGGGCGCCGAACAGCTCATCGTCGTTGTTTGCGCAGAACAACCCGCCTGTTCCGGCTGCGGAGGGCACCATTACGGCCTCCACCCGGACCACGTTCCAATCCTGGTCGAGCAGCCGCCGTGACCACATCCAGTTGGTCGCAGCCGCGGAGGTGAACGCGAGCGTCCCGCCCGAGTACGCGATCGACCCGAAGTCCTGGCTCGTGACGCCCCAGCCGCTTGTGTTGTCGCTGAAATCGTCGGCAAAGATGAGCGTGTCGGCGCCAAAATCCTCAATCACCGCCTGGCTGGGGTCCGGCGTCAGCGGCGGTGCCGGAGTGTCGCTGGCCGAGTCGGTCGGGGCGACCGTCGCGCTCGGTGTGGCTGCCTGTGTTGGTGTCGCCGTCGGCGCAGGCGACGCCGTCGACGCGAGAGTCGCGCTCGCGCTGGGCGCCGGTGTCGTTATCGAGAAGCTTGGTGGCGGGGGCTGCGTCGTCTGCGCCGGCCCGACTGAGACGCATCCCATCATTAGAAATGCAACAACGACCGAGATCGCCAGTGCCCTGGTCACGACGCGTCCTCCTCCGACATTGCGCTGATGATCAAATCCTACCCGGTGGAGATCCAGCCGCTACAAGGTTTTGGCTCACGGGTTGGGATAAGAGTGCCCGGGTCAGGCGAGTGTGGCCAGCACTACCGCGATGGCCCTCATGCCAGTGTTACCTCGGGCGGAGACGGAATCTATATCGCGTCGGACTCCTGACAACACTCGGAATCGACAAATTCAAGCGTGAGACGTAGCAAGCAGGTGTACGGTCGCGTACGTCAGACGTTGCTACCTGGTACCGCTGGCGGACGCACGAGAGGGTGGTCATGCGAGCGGTTTCCCCAACTTGGCGACGTTTGTCGCCTGCCTTGGTGATGGGCATCTTGATCGCTGCATCGTCAGTCCAACCGGTCCTAGCCGATAAGGAGCGCGGCCACACCGGCACGGTGGGATTTCACGCTCTTGTCGACACCAACGCCTCACCGGGTGCCGACTGCATCTACAAGGAGATGAACCCCATTGGCGGCTACTGGGAGGGCGTCCTCCGTCGCATCAGAGTGGCGCCGCCAAGGATGCGTGCCTCTGCCGGGGTACAGAAAATGGGGTGGCAGTTCACCGTCGAGCGCAAAGAGAGCTTCGAGGGCGCCTCTACTCCGTGGTATGAGACCTACGAGAGCCCATTTCAGAACGCGACCACCAATACGACCAGCGACGCCTCTTTCACCTCGATGCGGGTCCGCGTGTTTGGCGCGAACAGTCGTGACTCGAGTTTCTCCTACCGGGTCCACGTCAAGATGCGCTGGTACCGAGCGAACGGAAGCACGCGTGGTACCGCGCTCCATAGGGTCGAAAAGTACGGGCTAATTGAAGGCACTTACGAAGAGATCAGCATTTACCCGCGCTGTTTCGGGACGGCATCGCACTGAAAAAGGCGCCAGATAGGCTGGCGAGTCGCACCTAGCCTGGGCTGCGGGCGGCTGACTCCGCCGCCAGTCGATCGGTCAACTCGTCCCAACCGCTGCCCGGTAACTGTTCGCCTTCTCGGACGGCGTGTTCAGGGCTGCGCGGCAACCACACTCACCAAACTGGCGAGATCCTCGTATGTGCCTTCGAACAGCCGCACCTTTACGACGATCTCCCTGTCGTCGTACCACCATGCGGCCAGTCCGCCGCCGTCTGGAGCCGGCCCACACACGATTCGACCGACGGCCTCTCCATCCACGTAGTACAGATTGGTGGCGGGCCCCTCCGAACATTCTGCGAACGCCGGCTCGCCCATCCGTTCCCATTCATTGGCCCACGCATCGAGTGCCTTCCAGTCCGCGTCGAACCAGAAGTACCAGGCATCATCGACGTAGTGATCCGGATCAACGGCGAACTCGGGCGTACAGATGGCGACAGCCAGCGCCTGGAAGGAGGTCGGGTCGAACTCCGTACACGTGTTGGCGATAGCCGGCGGCACGAGCGCGAGCAGCTGGAGGTATGCCGCGCCGGAGGAAGTGGAGCCGGCCGTGATCGTCGCGGTCGGGGTTGGTGGCGGCTGCACCGTCGCTATTGCGTCCGACGTCGGCGGCGCGACGCTTGGCGGGACGGTCGCGGCTGAAGGGGGCGTCGGCGCCGGTACCGCCGGCGTCGGTACCGGCGCTGAACCGCTGCACGCCACAACGAAGGAGGCCAGTAGCAAGGTACCGAGTGACTGCATCATCGAACTCGACCCTCTCATGCGGACCGGTCCGCAGATCCTACACGGCGCGCTGCGGCGGTCAGCTCGTGCGGCGCGCAGCGCCTTCCTCCACCAGCTTGTCGGCGAGCTCTTGCCAGCCGACAGGAGCCTGCTGCTCGCCGCCGCGCGTGCGGGGCGCGGCCGTCCGTGCCTCGATCTCACGGTCGCCCACCACGAGCATGTACGGCACCTTCTGTTCCTGGGCGAGGCGGATCTTGTTCTGCATGCGGTTCGACGTGTCGTCAACCTCGACTCGGATGCCCCTGGCGCGCAGGACATCGGCGAGCTGCGCCCCAGCCTCGTTGTGCCGGTCGGCGATGGGGATGACGATCGCCTGAACGGGGGCGCACCAGAACGGGAATGCGCCCGCGAAATGCTCCGTGATCACGCCGATGAACCGCTCCAGTGAACCGAAGATGGCGCGGTGGATGGCGACGGGCCGCTGGCGCTGGCCGTTCTCGTCGACGTAGTGGAGGTCGAACCGCTCGGGCAGCATGACGCGATCGACCTGGATCGTCGCCGTCTGCCATTCGCGGCCGAGTGCGTCGGCCACCTGGATGTCGATCTTAGGGGCGTAGAAGGCGCCGTCACCGGGCTTGACCCGGTAGTTGACGCCCGAGGCCTTGAGCGCCGCGAGCATCTGCGCCTCCGTCTCGCGCCACGTCTGCTCGTCGCCAAGGGCTTTCTCGGGTCGTGTCCCGAACGTGAGCAACGGCTCCAGGCCGAACCACGAATAGGACTCCTGGACCTCGCCCATGAGGGCCAGGATCTCGTCCTGGATCTGGGCCGGCGTGACATAGATGTGGGCGTCGTCGGTGACGAAGTGGCGCACCCGCGTCAGCCCTGACAGCACCCCCGACAGCTCGTTCCGATGCAGCACGCCGTATTCGGACAGGCGCAGCGGGAAGTCGCGGTACGAGCGCACGCGAGAGCGGTACACGAACGTCGACTCGGGGCAGTTCATCGGCTTGAGGCTGAACGTCTGCTCATCCGCCTCGACCAGGAACATGTGGTCGCGGTAGAGGTCCCAGTGACCCGACTGCTCCCACAGCTTCTGGTGGACGAGCGGCGGCGTGTATATCTCCTGGTATCCGCGACGCGCCTGCATCTCGCGCAGCGCCTCGCGCAGCGTCTGGTACAGCGTCCAGCCCTTGGGGTGCCAGAAGGCGGCGCCGGGACTGACGTCATGGAAGCTGAACAGGTCAAGCTGGACCCCGAGCTTTCGGTGATCGCGCTTCTTGGCCTCCTCGCGCCGCCAGAGGTACTTGTCGAGCTCCTCCTGCGTCGACCAGACTGTGCCGTAGATGCGCTGCAGCGGCGGCCGCTTCTGGTCGCCCCGCCAGTAGGCGCCAGAGACGGCGAGGAGCTTCAGCGGGCCGATCTTGCCCGTCGACTCGACGTGCGGGCCGCGGCAGAGGTCGATGAACTGCCCGTGCTCGTACGTGGAGACTTCCGGCGCCGGCTTACCCGCCTCGCGCGCCGCGCGCTCGAGGTCGTTGAGGATCTCGACCTTGTACGGCTGGCCGTGCTCTTCGAAGAACTTCTTGCCCTCGTCGGGCGGCAGCACTCTGCGCACGAAGGCGTGATCGGCTTTCACCGACTCGGCCATGCGCGCCTCGATACCCGCCAGGTCGTCGGTCGTAAGGGGCCGGGGCAGGTCAAAGTCGTAGTAGAAACCTGCGGCGATGGCCGGGCCGATGCCGAGCTTCGTGCCCGGGAAAAGGTCCATCACCGCCTCGGCCATGACGTGCGCAGCCGAGTGACGCATCGAGTCGAGCGGATCGCCCGCGCCCGCGTCAAGCAGCTCTTCGGCCGACTCCCGCTGGGGCGCCTCGAAGGAAAGCTCCTCGACTTCCTGTTCGTTGACCTGCTGTTCCACGACCATTGCGCGCCTCCGGAGAATCAAAGGACCCCTCGCCCATCGACAATTCATCGACAGGACGAGAGGCCAGGCCTCCCGCGGTTCCACCCGCCTTCGCCGTCCGCCTGGCCGCCTTCACGGCAGCAGTCGGCGCTCTCAGTGGCCGCGCTAACGGGCGGCGCCCGGACCGGTTCGCCGGTCGCTCACGGGTGGTGCGCCCTCGGCCTGTCAACCGCTCGGGCTTTCAGCCACTGACCCGAGCTCTCTGCAGTCTGGTTCCGATTGGCGCGCGTCCCGCTCGACGCTTTCGATATGCCGGGCCAGTATATGCCCCGTGGAACCCCGGTACTACGGGTGGACGGTCTGGCTCGGGGTCGTCGAGATCTTGGTGGCCGCATGCTCGACCAATCAGGTACGTCCGAGCACGCCACTGCCCTACACCGCGCACGCCACTGCCGTTGCGGCACGCCCCGAAATCGCGCTGGACCAGGTCACGGCCCGTGCCGCGCACACTGCGACCACACTGGCAGACGGCAGCATCTTCGTAGCCGGCGGATGCGCGGTCGATGGCTGCGGCAGGGCGACCTCGGACACTTTCCTCGTGTCGACAGCCAAGATCGCCACCAACGGCCCGAGCCTGTCTCACGCGCGCGACGCGCACACGGCGACCCAGGTGGCGAACGTTGTCGTCTTCGTCGGCGGGTTCAGCGGTGAAGGCCAGCCACCACTGGACTCGGTCGAGATTTTCAGATCGCCTATTGGTCCCATCGACGTGACCTCACCACTGACCCGGGGACGCGGCGGACACGCGGCAGCGGCGCTCGGAGACGGCAGGGTGCTGGTCGTCGGCGGCTGGGTCGGCCCACGGAGCTACACCGCCTCAGCCGAGATCGTCGATCCCAACACGGGCGACGTCAGTGGAGCCGATGATCTCCCCTATGGTGCCGACGCGCTCGATGCGGTCACCCTGACCGATGGCCGCGTCCTGGTCACTGGCGGACAGGTGCAGTCGGGCGTCGGAACGGATGCGGCGGCGATCTACGACGGGACCACCGGAGCATGGCGGTCGGTTGGGCCGATGAACAGCCGCCGCTTCAAGCACTCGACCGTTCTGCTGGACGACGGCCGCGTGCTCCTCATCGGCGGGACGACCGACGACGAGCGGTTGCTGGCGACGACGGAGCTGTTCGACCCGGTTTCGATGGCGTTTTCGGCGGGCCCGACCCTGATGGAGGCTCGCTACAAGATGACCGGCGGCGCGATCTTGGTGGCGGGCCAGCGCGTCCTCGTTTCGGGCGGGGGAAGGACGGTGGAGCTTCTTGACCTCGCGGCTGGCACGTCTCGAATCATCGACACGCTCCCGGAGCGTGGGTCATTTGCGACGATCAACGCGCTCGGCGACGACTTATGGCTGGTGCTAGGTGGCTATGACGATCAGATCAGGCTGCGTCGGCAGTTCCTGGTGATCGAGCCAGAGGACCTCGAAGCAGCGGGCGCGTGAACCAGGCCCAGGCCGCGCCGGCGATGCTGATCAGCGCGACCATCGTCCACACGGCAACCTCCGGCGCGAGGTTCTCGGACAGGATGCCGGCAAGGATGGTCGAGGCCGCGATGGTGAGGGTGACCAGGCCGTAGTCGAAGCTGAACACCCGACCGCGGATCTCGTCGGGCGCCGCGCGCTGGAGGCCGTAGGCGGAGAGCATCCATTGCACCCCGCCGCCGAGGTGAGCAACGAAGACCAGGAACGCCGCGATCCAGATGGTCGGGGCGAGCGGAAACAGCGCATAAGCGATCACCACCGTGATGACCGAACCGATGATTCCGCGGATCACCCCGCGATCCTCGGTGCCCACGGTGGCGCGGGCGACGAAGGGGCCGATCAGGACGCCGAGCCCGCGCGCCGCGAACAGGAGGCCGATTCCCACCTCGCCCGCATGGAACACGTCGCGGCCGAATACGGCGAGCATCAGGACGACGCCGGTGCCGACGCCGAACATGGTTTTCGACAGGAGCAGCGCGGCGAGAAGCCGGCTACGGCGAGCGAAGCGGAGCACGATCGCGAGTGACTCGACGACACCACCGACGCCGCGGCGGGCAGCCGGAGCCAACAGATCGCGCGGCTGCTGAAAGGGCCTCTTGATGCCCACGATGAGCAGGCCGCTCAGGCCGAAGCTGGCGGCGTTGATGGCGAACGCCGCATCGCGTCCGAGGGTCGCGGCGACAAGACCGCCGAGTGCTGCGCCGACCGCCAGCATCACGCCCCACGCCGCGCCGAGGAGGACGTTCGCCTCGCCGAGTTGGTCCGGCTCGACCAGGTTGGGTAGGGCGGCCGACGACGCCGGCTCGAACGCGGCGGCGGCCACGGCCAGCAGGGTGATGGCCAGGAAGCAGATCCAGAGCGCGTCGGGAGTTCGCACCAGGACGAGGGCCAGCGCGACCGGAACGCGGACGAAATCGGCGGCCACCATAAGCCGTCGACGGTCCATCCGGTCGGCGAGGATCCCGCCGAGCGGCGACGCGAGAGCGAAGCCACCGGTCTGGAGAACGATGACCAGTGAGGCGGCGGCGGCCGAGTTGGTCAGCTCGAGCACCAGCCCGAGGAGTGCGACGGTCGCGAACCAGTCGCCCCCGAAGCTGATGAGCTGCGCGACGTAAAGGCGCCGGAAAGCCGAGTTTTGTCGGAGCAGCCGCGAATAGGGTGAAAGTCGGGCCATCACGGCTTGTAGGAGGTCAGCGGGCGCGCTTGGCCGTACGGACCGCGTCCGCCATGTCCCCTAGCTCGTCCTCGGACAGGCCCTTTACTACGCCGTCGACGTCGTCAAGGGAGCGGTTCTGGCTGAGTTTGAACTTGGCCTCGATGCGGGCGATACGAAGCTCGACGCCGACGATCGCACGCAGTTGACCCGCGATGTACCCCCACGGTGCGTCGTCGACTTCCCACTCCGGCTGACGTCCGGATTCGTGTTTGTCGGCAAGCTGGCGGATGTTCTGCTCAACCCATGCAGGGTCGTCGTGGATCACGAGTTGGCCGAACACGTGCGCCGTGATGTAGTTCCAAGTGGGGACGACACGGCCGTGCTCTCGCTTGGTGGCGTACCAGGTAGGAGTGATGTACGCATCCGGGCCACGCACGATCGCCAGAGCGTCGCCGATGGCCTGTTGACGCCAGTGGTCGTTTTTCCGCGCGAAATGCCCGAGCAGGAGCCCGAGAGCGGCCTGTTCCGCGCCGTCTGTAGGCTCCATGTAGATCATCGGCAGCATCGTCGCCCGCAGGCCAGTCGGCGTGCTGGTGACCAGATCCACGGCGCCGTGCTTGAGCAGCAGCTCGCGGACCGACGCATCGTCGGGCTTGAACTGATCGGGAACGTACATCAGGCGACCCGGCCGGTGACGACCCACGCTCGAGCCGTCAACTCGAACGGACCGTCGCCGGCGCCCAGGCGTGCGCGCAACTCTCGCTTGAGGTCGACACGGACGGAAGGAGCGAGCGCGATGGTGTACGCACCCGCGGGCCCGACGCCGGCCTCGATCGGCTGCCAGAGGTCTTCGAAATCCAGGTATTCAGCGGTGACCACGGCGGCCGCGGCCTCCACCTCTGCGAGTCCAGCCGCCGCCCACAGGCCGCGTAGCTCCTCGGGCGTGGCAAAGCGCATGTGGCGCTCATCCTTGACCTGGCCTGCTGGGTCCACCGCAGTTGCCGCATTCCAGAAGGTGCGCAGCAGAGTCATCCCCTCGGCGTAGTCCCACACCGCCCCGCCGACGACACCTGTAGGTCGTGTGACCCGCCGCATCTCGCCCACTCCGGCGTGCGGGTCGGCCATGAAGTTGACAACCAGCTGCGCCAGCGTGACATCGAACTCGTCGTCGGCGAAGGGCAACGCCTCGGCCGCGGCCAGCTCCACGTGCACACGGGGATGGCGCAATCGGCACGCTTCCACGAATGCGGGCGAAGGATCGACCGCCGCGACATGATCCGCGCCGAGAAGATCGACGAGCTCGCTCGTCAAAGCGCCGGGGCCGCAGCCCACGTCGAGCGCGCGCTGGCCGCGGGCCACGCCTGCGGAAGCGATCAGCTCACGCGCGAGTTTGGAGCTGTAACGGCCGATGTATCGGTCATAGGCATCCGCGGACGTGAACATCTGTGCGACGCGTGAGTCGCTCATCCTCGAGTAACCAGCCCGTCGACTTCTTCAGGCCTTGGTGATGAGCCGGTCCAGTTCCTGGCTCCCGGGCGCGACCAGGGCCTTGACACTTGCAGCGTTCACGTCGGCCACGATTATCTCGCCCACCTCGTCCTTCACATGTTCGAAGATCCCGAGCTTCACCATGCTCTCGCACTGGCGGCGGTTGTCCTCGTTCGGTGTCAGGTAGTGGACCGACGCGGCTTCGTATCGGTGAATGAGGAACAGGTGGAGCAGGGTCATCAGGCGCTTGCGTCGAAGCTCTGGAGCTGTGTTCTGATCGCGCACCGAGAGGATCGATCGACCCCGCCGATCCTGGATGGTGGCAAAGACGATGTTGGCCATCTTCTTGTCGGACGGATCGAGCACGCTCAGTTCGAGCAACTCCGAGCCTGCCGAGTGCGGACGCAAGGAAACATGGAGCTCATCAGCCACGCCGTGGTGCGCTGCCCACTTGTCGAGCCAGCCAGACAGGAGCTTGGGCGGCACCTCCGTCTGAACGAGGTGCTGGACCTGGGTCGATCCCTCCCCCGTCGCCTTCGTCGTGGCCGTTTGTCCGGACGTCGCCATGAGCGCGGCGTCCGCACGCGGTCCACCTACCAGGGTCTGGGGCGTCCGATATGGCGACTCCAGCAGCCGGAACTTGCGTTGCAGGCGGGCCAGGGCCAGCATCCCGTCCTCGCGCAGCGCCGTCGTGAACTCCTCGGCGGCCAGGCCGTCGATCTGGTGGCCGCCATAGGTGATGAAGTTGAACACGTACCCGAGTTTGCCGAGCTCCTCGGGAAACCGGCGCATCTCGTCATCAGTCATGCCGGTGGTGTCCCAGCTGAACGAGGGTGACAGGTTGTAGGACAGCATCTTGTCGGGGTAAATGGCATGGATGGCCTCGGCGAACTCGCGCGCCTCATCGAGGTTGGCCGTCTTCGTTTCCATCCACAGGATGTCGGCGTACGGCGCCGCAGCGAGTGACTTGGCAATGGCATACGGAACCCCGCCCTGAATCTGGTAGTAGCCCTCCGGGGTCCTGGCGCGCTCGGGATCCCAGATCACGTTGAGGCCCATTCGATTCGCGGCCGCCCGGGCCGTGTACCACGATGCGGTGGCGGCGAATTCGGTCCATTCGTCGAGGCTCATCTCGAGCTGGGCACCCTCATCCGCGCGGAAGGCCATGACCTCCGCCACGGCCTGACCGAGGGTCTGTAGACCGGCTTCGGCCTCCCAGGCCTCGAGGAAGCGGTCGGCGACCGTATCGAGCGTGTCCTCGGGCGAAGCGCCTTCATCGGCCATATGTGCTTGGGCGGCGTCGACGATCGCGGACGTCAGGCCGACTCGGTCCAGCCAGGCATCGGCTGCGGCGTATTCCTCGTTGGAGATTGCATACAGCAGATGGCCGTTTATCTCGCTGACCCCTGCGTCGTGGAGCCGTCTCATCGCCGCCAGGTAGGCGGCCTTGTACCCAGGCACGGGGCGGTTGGTCACACCGAGGATGAAAGGCTGGTCCCGCTCGTCTCCGGGCCCGTCGAGCAGGTTGGCCGCCTCGGCGTCGGTGCGGGCCACGATGATGCCGGGCACGCCCATCACATCGAGTTGGAAGCGCGCGGCGTTGAGGCGCTTGATCTGTTCGTCCTGGGGGACCAGCACCTTCCCGCCCTGGTGGCCGCATTTCTTCGCGCCGGGCTTCTGATCCTCGATGTGGTAGCCCGGGACGCCTACCTCCACGAAGCGACGAATGAGGTTGCGGACGTGCGCATCACCACCGTGGCCGGTGTCGGCGTCGGCAATGATGAATGGCTGGAAGTCGATCTCTGGCGTGGTCTCCCGGCGCGCTGCCGATAGGCGCGAGCGGGCGAAGCGCTGGTTCCTGTCCGCGGTCAGCAGAGCGCGGACGATCCCCGAGGCCTCATCCGGTACCTGGCTGAGGGGATAGCTGGCAAGGTCCGGGCCTGGATCTTCATCTGACGACCCCTTGGCCGAGGTCGCCCAACCGCCGATGTAGATCCCCTCGATCCCGGAACGCTTCATGGCCACCGCTTGTCCGGGCGAGTAGGGCCCGAACGTGGTGATCGCGCTCCGTTGGCCGAAGAGCTCGCGCAGCCGGGCGTAGAACCGCTGGGCTGCGTTGCGGGCGACCGGATAGTCGGTCTGCACCTGTCCGCGCTGCTCGACGATCTGGCGGGCAGTGTAGAGGCGGGTGACCTCAGCGAACCGATCGCTGTCCATCCAGCGGCGAGTCGCTGCTACCTCGTCCTCGAAAGAGTCCATGACCGCCTCCTCGATTCGCGACGCCGCCAGCCGAGTTTACGCGCAGTGGCGGGGGGTCATCTCTTGGTCGATACACTGGCAACGACCCACAAGTTGCTGGAGGGTGCGGTGCGACGATCGGCGGGTCTCCGGAGGCAACCGAGCGTCGCCGTGGCGTTCGCGGCGATCTTCCTGTTGGTCGCGACCCTGTCGGCGTGTGGCCTGGTCGGCCGGCAAGGCGAAGGTCCGGTGACAATCGAATCCCGCCAGGTCACCGGTTTCACTCGTGTCGATGCAAGCAACGGGATCGGGGTAACCGTGCGGATCGGCGAGACGACATCGGTCGAGGTCAGCGCTCAGGCCAACATCCTGCCGATCATCGCGACAGAGCTGGTTGGCAACACTCTCACCATTCGCAGCACCGAGGCATTCAGTGGGTCATCGGGAGTCGGTGTGACGGTGGTCATGCCGGCGATTGCCGGCATCACATTGAGTGGCGGTTCCCAGGGCGTGATCGAGGGTATCGACGCCGAGCGATTTGAAATCGCACTCGACGGCGGCGCTGCCCTGACTGCCACCGGAACAGCAACCGCCATTACCCTGCGGTGCAGCGGAGGGTCGCGCGCCAATCTGGACGGCCTTGTGGCTGAGACGGTCAAGGTTCAAGCATCCGGCGGAGCGAACGCGACGGTGCGAGCATCCGTCGAGGTGGCCGGGTCGGCGGAAGGCGGCGCCCACGTCACCGTCCTCGGCGACGCCATATTGAACGTCGAAACGTCCGGCGGCGCGAGCGTCACGCGCGGCTGAGCCAGGGACGTTCAATCGGGGAGATGGTGGGCGACACTGGACTCGAACCAGTGACCTCTTGCATGTCAAGCAAGTGCTCTAACCAGCTGAGCTAGCCGCCCGAGGCTGCCAATTCTAGCGGGAACAGTCTGGCTCCCAGTCGGCGCGACCTGCTGAATGGCGGCGCTGCCTAAGTGGTCAGGGCGTTTCCTCGTACCGGATCCCTCTCAACCGGGCGGTTCCGAGAATGCGGCCAGGAATG
>CAZXLP010000002.1:0-27579 GCA_964642085.1 uncultured Anaerolineaceae bacterium | reverse complement strand
AACGTCTGGAGCGTCACCGGGACGAACGGGTTGCCCGGCAGATAGAAGCTGAGCCGCGCGCCGATGATGATCAGCAGCGTCCCGATCACGACCATCAGCAGGTGGCGCTGCCATGAGGCGGCGCGCTCGCCGAGCCGGATGGGCACGAGGAAGTCGCCCAGCGTGAGACCACGCTCGAAGGGAGGCACGCGGGTCCAACGTGTGGCTACCACGGCCGCGATGCTATCAGCGGGTGTCGACCGCAGCCACCCGTTCGACCGTTCCCGCCGCGGTTGCCGCGGCGAACTTTACTCGGAGTGTTACCAAGGGGTCTACTTGGCGCGACAGTCCGCAAACCAACCGTTTTCCGCCCCGCACAGGCTCGATTCAGCCTAGAACGCCCTCACAAACAGCCCGATCACGCGGCGGTGTTGGTTCAGGCCAGCCAGTATGGTGCACCACATCACTCCAAGTGGTACCGCGTGACGCTCAGCCGATGCGGTCGGTGATCGAGAAGCTCAAACGGCCGAGGTTGAGCTCGAACAGTTCGACTTCCAGCCTGTGCTCCCCTGGGGCAAGCGGCTCACCCGCCACGGCCAGGGTGACACGATCGCCCTTGAAGATGCTGACCGGCCGGCTCCGGCTCACGTCCTGCGCTCGGATCGCCTCGGCCTCGCCCGAGCGCTGCGCTGTGACTGCCTCGGGCGGAATGTCCCGGCCGTCGACGCGCAGCTTGCCCAGACCGACGAGCGTGCCGTTGCCCATCGGATTGTGGGCCTGGAGCTCCCAGCCTGAATCGGTGTTTCGAAGGCTGCCGGCAACGTAGAACTGGCGAGCTAAGAAGTTCAGCATGCTGACGCCCGTCAGCCTAGCGCCGAAGGCTCGATTCGGCGGCCTCGTGAGATACTTCGCGCTCCCCTGGTGGCCTTAGCTCAACAGGCAGAGCATCGGATTGTGGATCCGAAGGTTATGGGTTCGACCCCCATAGGCCACCCCATTTCCCCGAGGAACCCGTGTCCGAATCACGTCCCACGACCAAGGCAGGGCAGGCGCTCGCCGGCTGGAATCGCCGGTCGCAGGTGATGGCCGACACGGTCCTGCGCATCGAGCATGAAGCAGTCGCAGCCTGGCTCGCATCGCAGGAGGCGGAGCGCCGCCTGGCTGATGCGCTCGGACGCCACGTCAAGCGAGACGGCGACGACGTCAGCTACGACGTCCATGCGATCCTCGAGGAGCTCCGCGGCAGCTAGGCGTCCCCGGGCGAAGAGGTAGCCGGAGGCCGCCTGAGGCTGCGTAGCGGGACGGTCGCCAGCGCGATACCGCCGATCACGAACGCGACTCCCAGGAGCTGTTCCACGGACGGCGCCTCGCCGACCAGGACCATCGCCAGGAACACGGCCATGACCGGCTGAGCGAGCAGGATGATGGACGTCACGACCGCGGGCAGACGGGGCAGTGAGAACGAAATGAACAGGTAACCGGCCGACTGGGCGCTGACCCCGAGCAGGACCAGCCACAGATGCGACGGCCATGACGGCACGAGATCCAGCGTCCCGAACGCGGCCCCGACGAGGAGCGCTACCACTGCCGTCGACGCGGTCGAGATGGCAACGGGTTCTGCCGCTCGGCCGACGTTCACCTGGCGGATCACTATGAGATAACCGCCGTACGCGAAGGCAGTGGCTATCCCGAGCATGACGCCGAGGCTGGGATTGGAGCCGTACGCCTCGCCGCTCAGGATGCCGGCGATCAGCACGACGCCGCACAGGAGGATCGGCAGGGCAATCAGTGTCCGTGCTGGCGGTCGTTCGCGGAAGAGAAGCCACGCTGCTATCCCCACGATGACGACCTGCAGGTTCCCGAGCACGGTCGCCAATCCGGCGCCCACGTACTCGATGGCGTGGTGCCAGAAGATCAGGTCGGCCGCGAAGAGTACGCCCGCGAAGGCGGCCAGGACCACGCCCCGCCGCGGCAGCGGTCCAGCCGACCTGCGCTCGATCACGGCAACCAGAACCAGAAGGGGCAGGCCGTACAGGCTGCGGAAGAAAGTGGCTGTCTCGGGGGACGTGTCCGAGTACAGGTAGAGCACACCTGAAAGGGAGATCGAGACGGCGCCCAGGAGCGCGGTCAAGCGCGGCCGTGCGGCGATGGCCGCGATGAGGGATCTCACGGGAGCGGATTGTCAGGCACGCCACCTAACCGCACAGCTGAACCAGGCAGCGGAACCAAGCGGTGGTCTGCGCGCGTCTACCGGGCCATGAATACCAAGGCCCTCTCCCTCCTCGGACTGACGTTAATCCTCATCGCATGCTCCCAAGGCGTGCCCGGCGCTCCATCGCCGGCCGCACCGACACCAGGCGCACCGACACCAGGCACACCAACACCGGGCACACCTCCGCCCGCGACGCCGGTGCCGCCGACCAACCCGCCTGCGGGCACCGGCCCCGCCCTGAACGGCCGCACGTTCCTCTCGATCACCGTCACCGACGGCGGCGTCGTAAAGCCGCTCGTGCCGAATACGGTCATCCGGATCAGCTTTACCGATGGGCAGCTCGGCGCATCGGCCGGCTGCAACACGATGGGCGGCACCTACACCATTGACGGCAACACGCTCATCTTCCACGGCGGCGGCATGACCGAGATGGGTTGTGATCCCGCTCGCCACGCCCAGGACGACTGGCTGTTCGGCATCCTCGGCGCGCGTCCGACGATCACCCTCAACGGCAACGACCTGGTCCTCACCAGTGGCACTACGACCATCACGATGCTCGACCGCGAGATCGTCGAGCCCGATCAGCCGCTGGTCGGCCCGACCTGGACGCTGAGCTCGATCATCACCGGCGAGGCAGTGTCATCGATTCCGACGGAAGTCACGGCGACGATCGAGTTCCACGCCGACGGCAGTGTCGACATCCAGCCCGGCTGCAACTCAGGTGGCGGCAGCTACACGGTCGACGGCGACGCCATCACGTTCACCAACCTGATCACCACCAAGATGGCGTCCATGGGTCCCGGCGGCAGCGTCGAGACGGCAGTGCTCAATGTCCTCGACGCTCAGGCAATCACCTTCGCTATCGACGCCGGCACGCTGACCCTGATGGCCGGCGATTTCGGCCTCCAGTTCACCGCCAGCTGACTCACTTCTCGGCGGGGTAGTCCACGATCGAGTCGTACTCCCGGTGCCGGCGTAGATAGGCACGGACAAACGGGCAGACAGGCGTAATACGAAGGCCGCGGGATCGGACATCGTCAACGGCGAACTTCGCCAGGCGAGAGCCGACACCGCGGCCTTCGAACTCTGGACGGACGACCGTATGCACGAAGGTGACTCGGCCCGGTTCCTCCTCGTAAGTGCTGTATCCCGCAGGCCGGCCCCCGAGCGAAACCTCGTATCGGCTGGCAGCGTGGTTATTGACGATCGTCAGCTCCGGCTCGTTCTCCACGCCCCAAGCGTATCCTCACCCTCGATTACCGATGACGGACGCCAAGCCGACCCCCGCCGGCCCACTGTCGATCCTCACTTGCCCCAACTGCGGCCGGAAGAACAAGATCCGCCCGAGCGAGCGCGGCGCGCCTCACTGCGGTACCTGCGGCAAGGTTCTGCCGTGGCTGGTCAACGCGACCGATGAAACGTTCGACATCGAGGCCAAGGCCGCACCGGCAATCGTGGTCGATCTCTGGGCGCCGTGGTGCGGGCCGTGCCGGATCGTCGGGCCCATCCTCGAGGATCTCTCGAAGGAGTACGCCGGCCGGCTCAAGGTGGTCAAGGTCAACGTCGACGACAACCCCGCCACTGCCCAGCGCTTTGAGGCGTTCAGCATCCCGACGATGGTCGTGATGAAAAACGGCCAGGTCGTCGATCGCATCGTCGGCGCGATGCCCAAGGGCGCGCTCTCAGCTCGGCTCACCCCTCACCTGCTTCGAACCTAGACGAGAGCCCGTCGCCCTCCCTTATGCAGCCGGTGACTGAACGGTCGCTCGGAGTTGCTCGGCGAATGGATTGGAGACCCGACGACAGCCCCTGGATGCCATTCCATTCACCCAGTGACTCAAGCGGCGCGCGAACCCCGGATTTGGGCACTCTGGGGCGGGTGACTAGATTGCGTCGGTCGCGGACGGGCGGATCGGCGGAGGGATAATCGGCGCATGTCCATGCACCACGGTGGGGCGCGATCGCCGAAGAGCGACGAGGATGCCCGCGCGGCGTTCCGGACTCTTGTTCCTGACGACGAGCGCGTTACGGTGCGGCCCATGTTCGGCAGCGTTGCTGCCTTCGCGACAGGTCAGATGTTCATGGGCCTGTTCGCGGACGAACTTTTTGTCCGCCTCGGAGAGCAGGATCGCGCGGCCGTTGCCGCGGCCGGTGGCGGGCCACTCGAGCCCATGCCAGGCCGGCCGATGCGCGAGTACGTGACCATCCCCGACTGGCGCTCGGACGAGCAGACCGTTCGCCGCTGGGCCGCTCAGGCGCTCGAGTTCGCCCTCAGCCTGCCACCGAAGAAGAAGTAGAAGTCGGGCGCGGATCCAGACCGATCAGTAGCGCCGTGGGCCGGCCAACGCGAGCACCCAGCGCACGATGACGGCACCGACGAACGCGACTACCAGCGCGCTGAGCCACTCGTACACCTGCTCGACGTTAAAGAACTCGCGCGCGAGGAAGCCGCCGACGATGCCACCCAGGACGCCGATCAGGATGTTGGCCAGGCACCCGCCCGCGGTTCGGTCGCGGACGACGAGGCCGGACAGCGCGCCGGCGAGGAAGCCGATGATGATCCAGCCGATGATGCCGAGAACGGGCATGGTTCAAACCTCCACTTGCTCAGCGGATGCTAACGCCACTAGCATCTGACACGAGTAGCGGTCGAGCCGCATTGGACCGAAGCCGGGCCCGGCTTACGACGCTCCTCGGGAGGTTTTGGATGGCCACCGTTACGTTCGACCACGTCTGGAAACGATACGGCGATGTGGTCGCCGTGAAGGACCTGAGCCTCGACATCCAGGACGAGGAGTTCCTCGTCCTCGTCGGCCCGTCAGGCTGCGGCAAGACGACCGCGCTGCGCATGATCGCCGGCCTCGAGGAGATCTCGGAGGGCCAGCTCAAGATCGGCGAGCGAGTCGTCAACGACCTGGCGCCCAAGGACCGCGACGTGGCGATGGTCTTCCAGAGCTACGCGCTTTACCCGCACATGAGCGTATACGACAACCTCGCGTTCGGGTTGAAGCTGCGCAAGATCCCCAAGGCCGAGATCGACCGGCGCGTCCGCGAGGCGGCCGGGACCATTGAGCTGACCAACCTGCTCGACCGCAAGCCCAAGCAGCTGTCGGGTGGCCAGCGCCAGCGCGTCGCCCTTGGCCGCGCGATCGTGCGCGAGCCGGCGGTGTTCCTGATGGACGAGCCGCTCTCCAACCTGGACGCCAAGCTGCGCGTCCAGACACGCGCCGAGATCGCCCGACTTCACCAGCGCCTGCGGACGACCGTCGTCTACGTCACCCACGACCAGGTCGAGGCGATGACGATGGGCGATCGGATCGCGGTCATGAACTTTGGCGTGCTCCAGCAGGTGGGCCCGCCGCAGGAGCTGTATGAGCGGCCGGTGAACAAGTTCGTCGCCGGCTTCATCGGCAGCCCGGCGATGAACTTCATCAACGTCAAGCTCGAGAAGGAAAACGGCCGCAGTGTCCTGAAGACGGACAACGTCGAGCTGCCCCTGCCCGAGCGCCTTCGGTCAGTTGTCGAGAGCAACAAGGGTGAGCTGACCGCCGGCGTGCGACCAGAGCACTTCCTGATCACCGACGGTACCCCGAAGGGCGAGGGCGCATCCGTGCGGGCCACGATCGACGTGGTCGAGTTCCTGGGCAACGAAGAGCTGCTCCATGTTCGTGTCGGTGAGCACGACCTGGTGGCGATCGTCGATGCGTCGCATCGCGTCAAGCCGGGCGACGTGCTCGACCTGTGGGTGCCGCTCGACAAGATTCACCTGTTCGACGCCGAGGACGGCAGAGCTCTCGTCTAGTCCCTAACCGGCGGCCGGCGCGGCCGCCACCTCAACCGAGAGCGGGGCGGCGGAGGACCGTTCGACCTGGTGGCCGCCTGTCCGCTTGGCCTCATACATTGCTGCGTCGGCGGCCTGAAGCAGCTGGGCTGACGTCCTGCCATCCGTCGGATAGACGGCCAGACCAGCGCTGACCCCGACACCGACTTCTGTGCCGTCGCTCATCGGGTGGCGGCGCGCGACGATGCCGGCGACCACCCGGCGCGCGACCAGCTCGGCGTGCTCGACCGATGTATCGGGCATCAGGACGACGAACTCGTCGCCGCCGTACCGGGCAACCACGTCGCTCGTGCGCACGTGGGCCTTGAGCGTGGCGCCGACGTTGTGCAGCACCCGGTCGCCGTCCGCGTGGCCGTACCTGTCGTTGACCGGCTTGAACTTGTCGAGGTCGAGCATCAGCACGCCGAAGGGGCTGTGGCTGCGCGCCGATCGGGCAACCTCCTGGCGCAGCCGCTCCTGGAGGTAGCGGTGGTTGTGTACGCCGGTGACGAGATCCATGTCGGCGGCGTTGCGGAGCTGCCCCAGCAGGCGGACCTTCTCGAGGCCCGTCGCGGCGAGGCTGGCCATCGCCTCGGCAGCCTGCATCTCGGCTTCGTCGAGATGGCGCGGTGCCTGAAACGAGATCAGCTCCACGATTCCGATGGTGCGTCCGCCGGCATTGAGCGGCATGCAGATGAGCGTGCGCCCGCCCAGCAGGCGGAGCTGGATCACCTCGGGAACCGACTCCAAGGTCTCGGCATGGACGACCACCGGGCGGCCGTCACGCAGCACGGCGCGGCGAAGAGGCGAGTCAGTCACATCGGTGCGCATCTCAGGCCCATTGACGCCATCGCGCCACAGTTCGCGCAGCACAGTGGAGCTGTCGTCCCAGCGCGAGATGATCGCCGCGTCGGTACCGGTCGCCCGGCGCATCCGGTCGGCCAACATGCTGGCCAACGAGACCTCGTCCGAGGCACCGCTGGCCGCTTCGCTCACCTCGAGCAGCGCGGCGAGCTCGTGCACCAGCTGGTCACGTCCGCTGAGCAGGCGCGCGTTCTCGATCGCGACCGCGGCCTGGTCGGACAGGATCTGCAGGAGACGCAGGTCGTCATCGTCGAACTGGTTGCTGCCCTGGGCAATGAGGCAGATCACGCCGCTCACTCGGCCCTCGAAGTGCATGGGCACGACGAGCATCGAGCATGGCCCGGCGCGCCCGGGCCCAAGGTCGGGCAGATGCGTGGCGAGGACCGGTACGCCGCCCCGAGCTGCGCGGCCGATCGCGTTGGCGGCCGGCCCGGTGCTGGGTAGCGGCAGGGCCTTTCCGTCGGCCGCCGTTCCACCGGCTGCGGCGACGAGTCGCAATGCGCCGTTCTTGCCCGCGGCGACGAGCACCTGCGCTTCGTCGTAGTCGATCATCAGGCGCGTCTCGGTGCAGATAGTCGCGCCCACCTCCTCGACAGAGGCGAGGCGCGTCATCCGGGCGGCGATGCGCTGGATGGCCTCGAGCTGGCGCGTCCAGCTACTGCCGTGGAGCGGCCCTGCGACGCCAGTGCCCTGCTCCGCCAGTCCGCGGATGTAGAGGCGGGCGACCGTGCGGTCCTGCTGCGTGAAACCGCCGCCCCCGCGCCGCGCGAGGACTACGACGCTGCCCGCGGATCCGGGCACGCTGAGGATGAGCGTGTTTGCGTCAGGTTCGGCAGAACCGCGCCGCAGCCGCTGCATGAGACCGGGCGGACGGCGTTTGCCGTGGCCAATCGATGCGGCGAGATGAAGCACACCGTCGCCATCGCCGACATACAGGGCGGCGCCGCCGTCGGCGTCGACCGCCGCGCACAGCGCCTCGAGTGCCGTGGTGATGCGGGCGCGATCGACCTCAGGCATTGCCGACCTCAGGCATTACCCAGGCCCGCCCGCTTGTCCGGAGCGCGCCGGACCATGGGCTGGCGGTGCATGACGCGGACGATGAACCACGCGCCGCCCAGGCCAATCAGCACGTCGCCAATGGAGAAGACGTTGGCGAACGGGATCGGTCGGGGAAGCACGAAGATGTCGGCCAGGAAGTAGAACGGCGTGTTGGGTGTGGCTATGAACGAGTTCGAGAAGTCCGTCGTGGGCACGAGGGGCGTGCCGTTGAGGATCGCGAACGCCTCGGGCGAGGCGGGCATCTGCCCACCGTTGGCCACGATCACGGTGAAGTTGGCAAACGCGCCGAGCGCTATCAGCCAGAACCCGGGCTGGCGAAGGTTGACCACCAGTGTCATCAGCACGATCGTCGTCGAGACGACGTACAGGGAGGGTCCGAGCGTCCCCACGGCCGCCGCCAACGGAGAGCTGAACAGGAGCAGTTGGAAGGCCAGCCCGATGAGAGCGACCGGCCAGAGCTTGATTTTGACCGAGCCGAGCGCGCCGATGCTGCCGCGCGTCAGGATGCCGGCGACGAGTCCGAGGGCAACGGCATATAGCAGCAGCATGGGGCGGGTACGGACTCCAGGTACATGGAACGGCGCGTTACGCGGAACGCGCCGTCGCCAAGGTCGATTATTTCGTGCGGGTCAGCCCGAGCGCTTCGCCCGGTGGAAGGTGGGTCGATTTACCACCAAGTGGATCGACTTACCACCAACGGAAAGGAGCAGCCAAGACGAGCAGGAACGCCGTCACGACCGCAAGGCTGATCACCGTCTGCCGAAGCGTCGTCATTTCTTTTTCTCCAGTTGGTTCACGCCTGGAATGAGTCGTCGAACGGCCGCGATCCTAGGTCTGCCATCCGGCGGTCGATATGAGAAAGAGGTACCAGTACGCCCGCTGCCATACTCCGAGCCATGCCTTTTGAGCGTGACGAGCAGCTTGTAGAGCGCCTCGTGGATCGACAGGTGTTGCCCGGTGGCACCTATCTGACCTTTGTGCGCGACACGGTCGTGACCAGCGACGGCCTCCAGCGCTCCCGGGACGTCGTGCTGCACCCCGGCGCGGCAACAGTTGTCGCTGTCCTACCCGGCCGGCGCTTGCTCCTGGTACGGCAGTACCGTCACCCCTCCGGTGAGGTGCTGCTGGAGTTGCCGGCGGGCACCCTCGACATCCTCGACGACGGGTCCGTGGAGGAGCCGCTGCCGGCGGCGCAGCGTGAGCTGTTCGAGGAGACGGGCCACCGCGCCGGCTCGTGGCGGAAGCTGGCCGAGTTCTTCACCGCCCCGGGGTTCGCCAGCGAGCTGATGCACCTTTTCCTGGCCACGGACGTGTTGCCCGATCCCGCGTACGAGGGGCCCGAGGAGGACGAGCGGCTGGAGGTCGAGATTCTGCCGTTCGACGAGGCGCTGGCCATGGCCGACGGCGGCAGGATCAGGGACGCCAAAACGCTCGTGGGCCTGTACTTCGTCGACCGACTCGAACGAGCCGGCAAGATCCAGCTTCCTGGACTGCCCTAGCCGGCGCCGTTCTCGAAGCCTTAGGGCCAGCTGAGGGTTGAGCTCAGGAAAATCGCAGCCGGCTCCCCTCCGGTGCTCGGGTTCGAAACAAGCACCCGGTAGGACGTGATTGCTGTCACCGGGTGAGTCACGACGAAACTGTTGGCCGGCCCACCGCTTTCATCCTTGACGCCACCGACACCGGCCTCGTCGATGACCACTCGATACGGGTGCTGCTGCCCCACGTCGAAGGTACCTGCGATGCGAACCTCGCCCGTGCCCAGTGCGTCGACAGCTGCCGTAAAACCGTTGTAGTTCGCGACCGACGTGCCCTGGAAGCGAAAGTTCTCCAGTGCCACCGACGGCGCATTCGCGTTGAAGTCCAACGCGACGTCCACGGTCGGGTTGGTCGAGCTGTTGGCGCTGATCAGCGTCAGAGTCCAACTCGTCGAGCCGGCGTCGAACACGGCGTGCTCCAACACACCGTTGCCCATCCTGTCGCATTGCGGGTCCTCCTCCAGGCCCTCCTGCCACAGGCAGACGCGCACACGACCCGTTGCATTGGAGATCTGCGCCCTGATAACGCTCGGACCGTCGACCCCGAAGACCATGTAACGCTCGATCCCACTCTCGTTGCGCGCATCGAGACCCATATTCGTCAACCGGATCTGGCGTGCCGGCGAGATCGGGACCGGCTCAGGTGTCGGGGCCGGTGTCGGCGTGGGAGGCGGAGTCGGCGTCGGCGGGATGGTGGGCGTGATCTCCGGTGTGATCTCGGGCGTCACGACCACCGTCGGGCTCGGGAACGGCGCCTGGCTGAAGGTCGGTGAAAGGCTCGCGGTCGGAAACACGGGCAGACTCGGGCTCGGAAGCGGGCTCGCGCTCCCAACGGCGGCCGTTGTCGGCGATGCGGACGGCGTGGCCCGCGGGCCCTGGGCGGGCCGGCTGAGCAGGAAGAAGATGAGTGCGCCGACCAGAATGATCAGCAGGAAGGCCAACATCGCCGCGACGATCTGCGCGGAGCGGGCGTTCACCTGACCCCCCGGACATGGGCGTTCACTTGGCCGACCCGAGGCGCTTCAATGCGTTGAGGTATAGCGAACTGTCGGGTGCCAGTGCAACTGCCAGGCGAAGGTGGAGCCGAGCCTCCTCCTTATTGCCGAGCTGCTTCAAAGACTGGCCAAGGCCGAAGTGTCCGTACGCTGCTGACGGATCGATCTCGATCAGCTCGCGGAACCTCTCCGCGGCACGCCTATGCTGGCCGCTGTTGTAGTACGCCCGCGCCAGGTCCTCGATGATCGACCCCTTGCCCGGCTCAAGGCGCGATGCGCGCTCCAGGAGCACAGCACCTTGGGCGTAATGCCGGCGCTTGAGCATCGCCTTCGCGCGCTGGAACAGGCCGTAGGCCGTCTCGCGCTCGGCAAGCTCAGCGAGTCGCGCGTCGATGTCACCGTGGTCGGCTTGTTCCGTCACTCCCCAATGCTGACACGACTGGCGCGCCCGCGTCCGACGCCGTGTGTGCCCGAGAGGCGAACCGGCATTGTGCCAAATGCTCGCCCTGCGATCACTAAGCGGGGTTTTGCCACTCTCGGGAGCTGGAAAGGCGGTCTGCTGGTGCTCAATGAGCGTGAAATGGGTCGCGCAGCCTGCCCGAAACGAGCATTCGGTTGGCAGATCCTGCATTACGTTCGCCACGGCGACATATGGCATGAGATTCGACCCTTTCGGCCGATAACGCTCGCCAGCGCGTCATATGGCGATCGTTTATGGCTGGCCGGCGTACGAAGCGATGCACCGCCTCCCCGATCAGCCTACTGCCGCAGCCTCAACCTCTGCGGCGACCTCCGCCATGGCATCGGCTGACTCGGGGACGGAGCTCCACGCGGCGAGATCGATGGTCGTCAGACGCGGACTGGCGGTCAGCCCGGGAATGCGGCCACGCTTGGCGATCGGCCGTCCGTCGATCTCCTTGAGGTCGCCGGTGAAGTCGATCGGACGGGCGCCGCTGATGTACGAGCCCACCGCGTAGGAGTCGACCGGCGCCGCGGCGGCCTTGAAGAAGATGATCCGTTCGGGGTTGAAGCCGCCGCTGACGATGATCCGCACGTGAGAGTGTCCGGCCATGTCAAGCCGTGCGCGGACTTCGCGGACGAGTTCGGGGGTGACCCGGCCGCGCTCCGCCGGGGTGTCGAGGCGGATACCGAACAGCCGGTCACCAAGCGCCTCGGCCACGCGCAGCGCCTCCTCGGCCTCGTCGCGGAACGTGTCGACGAGGATGATCCGCGGCACGTCCGGTGGCATGTGGCGGTCGAAAGCCTCGGCCGCCCGAACCGTGTCGCCGAAGATGAGCACCAGCGAGTGCGGCATCGTGCCAGTGGGGCTGAGACCCGCGAGGCGCGCGCCAGCGGGCGTCGACGCACCGACGCAACCGCCGACGATCGCCGCGTAATCGAGGTTGTCTGTTACATCGGGATGTATGTGGCGCGCGCCGAACGAGACCACTGGTTCCGGCGCAGCAGCGTCGACGCATTCGCGCGCGGCGGTTGCCCAGCCGGTGGACTGGGCGAGGATGCCCAGGATCGCCGTCTCGTACAGCCCGAACGCGCGGTACCGCGCGCGAATGCGCAGCACGACCTCCTTGGGCTCGATCCTGTCGCCGTCCGAGAGCGCCTCCACGCTGGTATCGGCCCGGTCCGCGCCGCGCAGGACGTGCGCGAGCAGAACCTTGACCTCGTCGATCCCGCACAGGACGGCGTCGCGCCGCGCGAAAACCTCCATCGCCACGACAGGATCCATGCCTTCCTTGGCCAGGATCTCCTCGGCCCGCGAGAAGTAGACGTCGGCCGAGTCGCCCGAGAGGATCTCGCGCGACGGTGAGCGTCGTATGCCGTTGGTGCTCGTCGGCTTCGGTGTCGTCACTTGGCGGTCAGTATGACGGCCGATCGAGCCCCGTCGACCGACTCTTACGATGAGCCCATGCAGCCTGGGACGCCGGCACCCGCGACCGACGAGCTGGTTGAGCGGCGGATTGTCACTGTCCTGTTCGCCGACCTCGTCGGCTTCACGACGCTGTCGGAGCAGTACGACGCGGAAGATGTCGCCGCCATCCAGGACAGCTACTTCGCGACCGTTCGCGAAACGATCGGGCGTTACGGCGGGAGGCTCGAGAAGTTCATCGGCGACGCGGCCATGGCCGTATTCGGCGTCCCGCGCTCGCGCGACGACGACGCAGCGCGCGCCGTGCGCGCCGGGCTGGCGCTCGTCTACGGCATTCAACAGATCGGCGCATCGCTCGGACTCGACGAGGGTGAGCTGCGGCTGCGCGTGGGCGTCAACACCGGCGAGGCGGTCATCGCGACAACGGGCACCGACGAGGGCCGGGTCACCGGCGACACGGTCAACACGGCCGCCCGACTGCAGGCCGCAGCTCCTGTGGGCGGTGTGCTGGTCGGCGAAACCACGGCGCTGGCGGTGGCCGACGTTGCCGACATGGAGTCGGTCCCGCCTCTCGAACTGAAAGGCAAGGCGGAGCCGACGCCGGCTCGATTGGTTACGGGCTTTCGCGCCGAGCCATCACGCGAGCAGGCAATGGGCGCGCTCCGTGCGCCGACCCTCGGGCGCGAGGGTGAGCTGGCCACTCTGTTCGATGCCTACAGTCGCACGATCGCCGGCGGCGTCGAGCGCTGGCTCGTCGTCGCGCCGCCTGGCGTCGGCAAGTCCCGGCTGTTCCGAGAGTTCGCCGACCGGCTTAATTCGACGGGCAGTTTGGGGTCGGGCAGAGGAACAGTTGTATTGCGGTCGCGAGCGCGCGCCGATTCGGTCTCGCCTTTCGACCCGGTCGCCCGACTACTACTTGATGCGCTATTGACCGCCGACAGAACGGCGGCTGAGGTTCGTCTACGGGACGCTGCCCGAGCCGTCGGCGCGTCCGAGATGCGCGCTCGGGTTGTCGCCGACGCGTGTTTATCGGTCGTCTGGCCGGAGGCGTCAGGCGGCGAAGCAGGAACGCCCAACGAGGAGCGCGACACACTGTTTGCCGCCTGGCTCGAGGGCCTTGACGCGCTGAGCGGGGACGCAACCCAGGTCTGGCTCGTGGAGGACGTCCACTGGGCCGGCGGCGACGTGCTCGCATTCCTGGACTTCGCAGCGACTGGTGCGCCCGCCACCGCCAGAGGTGGTCGCCTGATCGTGGCCACGGCTCGGCCGTCGCTGCTCGAATCAAACCCGGAATGGGCGGCGGAAGATCCAGCCGCCGGCCGCCACACGCTCCAGCTGGGCCCCCTCGAGCGAACGGATGCGCACGCCCTGGTCACCGCGCTCGTCGGCGAGGCCCTGCCTGACGACCTGGTCAAGCGGATCGCCGAGCGGTCGGACGGCAACTGTCTGTTCATCGAGGAGCTACTGCGAACGTGGGTGAGCGTCGGCACGCTGGCCCCGGGCGGAAACGCAGACGGGGAACAGGGCCAATGGCGGCTTACCGTCGCGACGGAAGAAATCCCCCTGCCGGCCAGCGTCCAGTCGATCTACGCGGCGCAGCTTGACGACCTTCCACCGGCGGCCCGGCGGCTTGCGCGACGCGCGTCCGTTGCGGGCCGCCGCTTCCCCGTCGGCGCCCTGGAGCCTCTCGGAGCTGAAGCGCGCGGCGGCCTCGAGCCGCTTCGAAGGCGCGAGCTCCTGGTGGGCCCAATGACGGAGCCGCTGTGGGGCGAGGCCTTCGCGTATCGCCACGCGCTGTTGCGTGACGCCGGCTACGCCAGCCTAGCCCGCGCCGAACGGGGTCGCCTCCACGTCCGGCTCGCCCGTTGGCTGGAACAGGCCGCGGGCGAGCGGAGCACGGAGATCGCCGAGCAGATCGCTGGCCACTACTCGGCTGCGCTAGAGAGCGCGCCGGCCCTGGCGCGAGAGATCGACGCCGGTCTCGACCGCGAAGCAGTCAGCCGACTGGCTGCGGAATGGTACGAGCGCGCCGGTCAGGGAACGCTGTCGCTCTCAGCGCACGACGCTGCGCGCCAGCTGTTCCGCCGATCCATAGACCTGACGCCCGACGAATCGAGCCTCGAGAAGGCACGTCGATGGGAGCGGCTGGGCGACGCGACGGCTTTTGCGGCCGACATGGACGAGGGCGCCGCCGCCTACAAGCAGGCGATGGAGCTCTACCGCCTGGCGATCGACAAGGGCTCGGCTGGTTTCGAAAGAGGTTCGGATGCATTGACCCGTGCGTCTGAGGAACTGGTCAGGCGCGCGGAGCTGATGAAGCAACCCTCCGGCGAGGGGGCCAAGGCGATGGCCGACGGCGCGGCCGAGCTCCGACGCGGATCGGCGCAGGCGGGCAAGGCTGACCTCGAGTCCGGGCTGAGCCAGGCTCGGTCCGGGCTGGCTCGCACAGCTGCTTCACTGGCGGACGTGATGTACCAGCAGTTGCAGTTCGCGGAGTCACGCGATCTTGCTACCAGGGTGCTCGACGAGATTGGCATCGCCGACCCCGACTCTCGTGCCCGGCTTCTTATTGCGCAGGCGATGGGGTCGATCGGTGCTGACGGACCGTCTGCGGAATCGGAAGCGCAGGCAGAACAGGCAATCGAACTGGCGCGGCAGGGTGGCCGGGCCGAGACTGAGCTGCGTGCCAGCAGGGCGCTGGCGATGATTCACGGGGATAGTGGCCGGGACGATCCTGCCGAGTGGCAAGGGATAGGAGACGCCGCTCTTCGGCTCGGCGAGTGGGGCACGGCGATCGCGGCATCGATCAACGCGGCTTCCTGGCGACTCGACGAACACCCCGAGGAAGTGTTCGACCTCGTCGAGAGCGCCCGGCAGACTGCTGTTGCGCACGGGCGTACAGAGGACGTGGGGTGGACCAATTACCTGGAGGCCGAGGCCGGCTTCGTTTCGAGTGACTGGGATAGGGCCACGGCGGCCGGTCGACGGGCGATGGATCTGGGCGAGGCAAATGCCTATCTGCGCCTGACTGTGCGAACTATTCACGTCATGGTTCCGATTGCGGCTGCGCGCGGAGACCGCGGAATGCTCGAGCGCGCAGCCAGGTTCTACGAATCACTCGTCGGGAAGTTCGAGTTTCCGGACTCGCCCTACTCGCGAGTCATCCGAACGGCTCAGGATGTCGAGCTCGCGGCTGCCGGCCTCAGAGAACCATTCGTGCCTGAGGTCGAACCACGACTCGTGTCGTTCGAGGACGACCCAAGCGGGCCGAGTTGGTCGGCCGCGCTCGACCGGGTCTTCCGATCCTGGATCGAAGCTGGTGAGGTGGACGGGGCCACACGGGCGCTCGACGGCATGACAGCGGCGCTACCTCGCTTCCCGAAGGCGTCCGCGCTCGGGCTGGGGACACACCTGCTTATGCAGGGCCGTCTGGCGCTGGCGCGCGGCGAGCGCGACGGAGCCGAGGCCGCAGGCAGAGCTGCCCTCGAACGCTTCCGAACGAGTAACGCGCCCTGGTGGATAGCGAAGGCGATGCGGCTACTGGAGCGCGCAGGTGCGGCCGATGAGGAGCTGGTCCGCGAAGTCGAAGAGATCGAAGCCCGTCTCGGTGCGGTTGGCCCGACCGCATGAATTTGATTCGCCGAGGTTCGTAAACTCCCGCAAATGGTTGTTGCCCCGGCGAGCCGATCCGCAGCGCAGCCTCGAGGCTGTCTTGCCACGCTCGCCGTCGTGGTGATCATGGTCGGCATCGTAGGGGCCGGGTTCCTCGCCCAGAATGCGGTCGCCGACATCCCCAACCAGCCCGTCCAAATCAGCCACGGGGTGACCCTGACCCCGCCGCCCGACTGGGAGTTCCAGGGCCGCGCCGACGATCAGGACACGATCCTGCTCAGTCGCGGCAATGGCAGCCTGGCCGTCGGCGTCGCCGAAGGGACCGACTACCGAGCCGCGTTGAGCGCGCTCCGCGACGGATGGATCGCAAGCGGCACGGTTAGCGCGGGCGACATCCGCGACGCCCCCGGGGTGCATGGAGCGCAACCAGCCGCCCAATTTACCTACTCGGGCACGTTCGAAGGGGTCGCCAGCGCCGTCGAGGGTGAGGTCGTCGCCGTTGCCGGAAGCTCCGTTGTGGTGGTTTTCGACGGCTGGGCCGATATCGGCGAATTCGGGGGTGTGGCTGACGACATCGCCGCGATCATCGCGGGAACGACCATCCCATGACGGCAGCCTTCTCCCCGCCACCGCAGGTCGCCGACCAGCGCCGTCGTCCGCCACCGCGCTGGGGCATCCAGACCGGGCTGTTGCAGATTCGTCAGCCCGCGTTCTGGCTATTCATCGTTGCCCTGGTCCTCGGCGCGCTCTATGGGCTGCTCACTCAACTGGTTTCGCTCGTGATCTCGCCGGCCGGCTGGGCCCTCTCTTGGCTGCTGCTGGTGCTGTACATCGTCCCGGTAGTGCTCGTCATCCGTTGGCTGGACCTATACGAGCGCGAACCGCGGTCGCTGCTCATCGGCGCCTTCCTGTGGGGCGCCCTCGTCGCGCTCATGTTCTCCGGCCTCGGCAACGACGCATGGGGTGTCGTCATCGCGAAGCTCTTCGGCGCCGAATTCGCCGCCCAGTGGAGCGCAGCGCTGACCGCGCCGGTGATCGAGGAAACCTACAAATACCTCGGCGTCGTCGTGCTGTACCTGATCGCGCGCGCCGAGTTCGACGACCTGATCGACGGTTTCGTATACGGCGCCCTCATCGGGCTCGGCTTCGCCGTCGCCGAGGACGTCTATTACTTCATCTTCGTCTTCGGTGGCGACGTGCCATCGGTCCTACAGGGCTTCTGGATTCGCGTCATCGCGTCTGGGCTATACGGGCACGTGACGTTCACCGGCATCGCGGGGATCGGTTTTGCGTACTTCGTGACGCGGCGGCTGGACCAGCCCCTCTCGCGCAGGCTGTTGGTGGCCGCAGGGCTGCTGCTCGCGGCCATCGCGGCGCATTTCGTGTGGAACTCGCCGTGGCTCGACGACCTGGACATCCTCCTGTACGGGGCGTTCAAGGGACTGCCATTCCTCATCGGATTGATTGTGCTGCTCTACCTCGCCCGTCGGCGCGAAAATGCCGCGCTCGGGGAGATCCTCGCAAGCGAGGTTGGCCAGCCCGGTCTGGTGGCCCCGGAGCTGGACGCGCTGCGCGACCGGCGCCAGCGGCGAGCAGCGGGGCGGCGAATCAAATCGGCGGGCGGTCCCGAGGCAGAGCGGCTCTTCAAGCAGCTCCAACGCGAGCAGGTGAAGCTGGCCCTGGTGGCGTCATCGGTCGATTCGCCAGACGACGTGCAGCTCGTGCAGCAACGCGCGGCGTGCGAGTCACTGCGCTTCCGGCTGTGGCAAATGCCTGGAGTCGCCGCGGCCCTGGGTGTCGCGCCTGAGGCGGCCGCTGCCACGCTTCAACGCGTCACTAGCTTCGTCCCAGACAAGCTGGTTGGTCCCGCAGGAGCCTGGGCGTGGGCGCGCCCTGACCAGACCGAACGACGCCGCGTCGGGCTGGCGCCCGGCTTGCCGCTCGACGTCGTCGAGGCACGTTTGGACGGCTGGCTGCTCGTCCGTTCGCAGAGTGGCTGGTACGGCTGGACGGGCGCGCCGTACCTTACCGACACCTAGTCGGTCAGCCGTCGGCGACCAGATCTCCAAGGTCCGCGGCGTATCGGTCCAGTAGGGCAACGCCCGCCGGATCCGGCTCTGTCGCCGCGGCCAGCGCGGCGTGTTTTCGCCTGAGCTCGCCCATCAGCGCCAGCGACTGATCGTGGGTCAGGTCGCAGATCGCCAGGACGCGGGCTAATAACCGGCCAACGGCGTCCCGGTCGAGGCCACCTGCCGCGGTGATCTCAGCCGTCAGGATCGGTCGCTCGTCCTCCGACACGGCGAACTTGGCGAACGGCAGCTCGTCATTCCAGCGCAGCAGCTGGCGGTAGGTCTTGCGGAAGCTGTCGGACAGTGGCGGCGCCAGGTGTGCCCAGGCGATCAGCGCAACCTCGGGATCCAGGATCAGGGTCACGCGCAGACCGCGCCGCTTGCGGCCGTCCAGGACGAGATCCCAACTGGTCGCACCCTCGCGTTCCTCGCGCTCGATCGGCACAAGCCCCAATTCGGCCAGCCAACCATCGACTTCAATCATCAAGGGTCCATACTGAGCGAAGGAAATGAACGCTGCTGCTCGTCACGTCAGCGTGGGGCTAGTCCTGGTTCTGGCCGCGGCATGCCAGGGCGCGCAGGTGGCGAGCCCGACGGCATCTCTGCCGACCGTTTCACCGGGTGCCTCACCCACACTGACGCAGGCCAGCGCGACGCCAGCCCCGACAACAACGTCGCAGCCGACACCTGTCCCCTCAGCCGAGCCAACGCCAATCGCGACGGCTACAGCCACGGCCGCGCCGTCACCATCACCGACGCTGCTTCCGACCGCCTCGCCCACCCCGGCGCCGGCGGGCCTGGTGATCGATTGGCGCCAGCGTGGCGGCGACCACGGTTTCGGCACGCTCTTCGACGACTCCCAGAGGCCGACGCTTCACTCCGGCGCTGTCTTTGCCAATCGCTTCTTCATCGCCGGCGCCCAGACAGATATCTATGAGGACGACTTTCCGGCTGTGTGGTCGTCAGTTGACGGACTGACCTGGGAGATGGCTGAGCTACCGACGAACGGCAGGATCCTCGCGACCGCAACAAACGGCAGCGTTCTTCTGGTCTCGACGGAGACAACGCCATTGTTATTGACCACGAACGGCACCGATTGGGAGTTGGTCGTGGACGCCGACGTGGAGTACGTGTCCACGATGACCAGCTGGGCCGGCGGATTCGTGGCCTTTGGTTCAGCGGCCCTGATATCGGCGGACGGCCGCGATTGGCAACCCGTGGCGAGCGAATCAGCAACCAATCTGGCCGCGACCGTGGTTGTGAAGGTGTTCGCGCACGGCGACCGGCTGGTGGCGATTACCGGAGGCGCGGACAGCTACAACAGCGGGCCGCTCGCTCTGTGGACCTCGACCGACGGACAGGAGTGGACGAAGATCGGTTCGCTGCCGGGCACGCGTCGTGTGACCACTCCGGTGATCGCAGCGGGTCCGCTGGGCTGGGTCATGACCGGCTCCGACTTGGACGCCGACATTCGGAACTACATGTGGTGGTCGGCGGACGGCCTGACGTGGCAGGAGGTCACGGCGCCTGTCGGCCCTGTGAGCGACCTGCTCGCCGACGATCTGGGGTTTGTGGCGGTCGGCTTCCTGTTCGTCGGCACGGGTTGTGCCCTCGATCCGTGGGATATCCAGGGCCTGAGCTGGACCTCGCTCGACGGACGGTCGTGGACCGTCATGCCGCAAGACGACTTCCTCTATCAGCGCATCGACCACCTGTTCCGCGACGGCCGGACCCTGATCGGTGTCGGGCTGATCTACGACCCGGAGGAGGGAGTTCACAACAACGGCGGCGTCTGGACTGGGAGGTTGCCACCTCTGGCACCCGTCGGACCAGGCCCGACCCCTGCCCCGACTCCCACGCCCGACCCGGGAGGCTGCGGCCCCGGCTAGCGGCCGTTTACGCGGCTGGCTGCCGACAGGCGCTCTGCGATCGGCTCGCCGTCGCGACCTTTCGTGCCCGGGCCGACGGCCTGCCTGCCTCGTGCAGCCGATCTCTTGTGCTCGACCGTGCCGCCCGAGGGGACGGTCCGTCGCCCGCCGAAGTCGGCCGGTCGGACTTCCTCGAGAACCTTGACGTTCCTGCCCAGGCGGACACCGGCGGGGATCACGGCACGCTTGCCGATCACCGTGATACCGGAATTGAGTCGCCCCGGCTCCTGGCGATTGGCTGTGTCGTAGTCGCTACCCATGCCGATCACGGCATTCGGCCCGATCGACACCTCCTTGTCGACGATCGCCCGATCGACGACTGCCCCGGCGCGGATCACGGTGTCAAACATGATGATCGAATCGCGCACCACCGCTCCCGGATCGACCCGCACGCCCGGCGACAGCACCGAGCGCTCAACGGTCCCCCACACCTGGCAGCCGTGACTGATCAGGCTGCGGTGGACATTCGCCGTTGGCCCGATGCGGGCCGGCGCCCTCTCCTCCGATCGGGTGTGGATCAACCAGTCCTTGTCGTACAGGTCGAGCTCGGGGTGCTCCTCGAGTAGGTCCATGTGCGCCTGCCAATAGCCCTCGACGGTCCCGACGTCCTGCCAGTAGCCGTCGAACTGGTAGCCGAATACGCGGGCGTCGCCGGCGAGCATCGCTGGAATGACGTCCCGTCCGAAGTCGGTCAGCGATTCATCCAGCCAGGACAGCAGGGCCTTCTTCGAGAAGACGTAGATCCCCAGCGAAGCCAGGTCGCTCTTGGGCTGCTTGGGCTTCTCCTGCCATTCGGCGACCTTCCCGTCCTCGTCCAGGGCAAGGATGCCGAAGCGGCTCGCCTCGCCGATCGGAACGCGCTGGACGGCGACCGTCACATCCGCCCGGTTACGCCGATGGAACTGGATGAACGGCTGGTAATCCATCTTGTAGATGTGGTCGCCGGCGAGGATCAGCACGATGTCACCCGCCTGCTGACGGATCGTCTCGATGTTGACGAGCACCGCGTCGGCCGTGCCGCGATACCACTCCGACGGGCGACCGCGGGCGATGTACGGCTGGAGCAGGCGAATGCCGCCTTCGTTGCGGTCGAGGTCCCACGGCCGGCCCGCGCCGATGTGATCGTTAAGGGAGCGCGGGTTGTACTGGGTGAGGACCAGGACGCTGTCGATGTCGGAGTTGACACAGTTCGACAGGGTGAAGTCGATGATCCGGTACTTGCCGGCGAACGGCACCGCGGGCTTGGCGCGGACGGCCGACAGGATCGACAACCGCTCCCCCTCCCCCCCGGCGAGGACAACGGCCGTGACCCGCTTCACGGCCAGATGCTACTACTCGGTTCCGCGCACGCCAGCGACGTCAGGCCGCAGCTGTCACTCAGGCGGCGCAGGTCGTGTCCTGGCCGCCGCTGCCCTCGTCGCCCTGAAGGAGAAACGCGGTGGCTTCCTCGGACACGCTCGCGATCCAAACGTCGCCACAGGAGGCGGCGCTGGTGGGTGAGCCATGCTTCCGTGCCATGAAGGGCAGGCCCTGAACGTGGTTACGGGGGTTGACGTATGCCCCGTTCTTCAGCACGGCCCAGTGAAGATGGACGCCGGTCGCCTTTCCCGTCTGATCCATGTAGCCGATCACCTCGCCCTGTCGGACGCGGACGCCCCGCTGAATACCTGTCAGCTCCTTGCCCCGCATGTGGGCGTACCAGGTTGTCAGGCCGCCACCGTGGTTGATCATGACCATCCAGTTCCGCGTCCCCCACTGATCCCAGCCCACGTGAGTGACGACGCCGTCAGCCGCCGCCCGGATGGGCATCCCACGCGAGTTCGCGATGTCCACGCCGCCGTGGAAGTGCGCGCATGAACCGAGGCGCGGCTCGGCCCAGAAGCCGGTGCATCCGTACGGCTGGGTGACGCGACCGGCAGCTGGCCAGATGAAGGTGTCGCTGCCCTCTTCGGCGACAACCGGGGTCGCGAAGCCGACGGTCGCCAGAACGACCAACGCGTACGCCAAGACTTTACTTCGAGACCGGATCACGAGACCGACTCCCTCCCCCTGTGCCGCATGCCGACTGGGGTCGGAGCAGCGACGAAACGAAAGGGATGCTACCTCAGCCGGTCAGCACCGCGATGAACGCCGTGGCGATGAGTACCGGCCCGAACGGAACCGCCGTTCGCATGCCGATCCTCTTGGCCGCCATCAAGACGAGCAGTACGGCCGAGAAACCGATGCTGGCCACGAGCAGTCCGTACACCAGCAGCGAGATGCCGGTGAGCAGCCCAACACTCACCGCCAGCTTCAGGTCACCGTCGCCAAGGTCGCCGCCCAATATGCGATCGGTGATGAACAGGAATACCGGCGCGGCCAGACCGGCCGCGATGCCGCTGAAGAGGCCGAGATCCTTGCCGGCCAACAAAGGCGACCAGCCCAGGAGCAACATGACCGCGGTCACGCCGATGAGCGGCAGCGTGATGATGTCCGGCAACAGCTTCTGATCAAGGTCCGTCGCGAGCAGCACGATCAGCGCGGCCGAGACGACCCCCAGGAGGACCAATGCCCTCGGGTCCGCGTTCCAGCGCGCCACGAGCCCGCCGAAGACGACAGCGCCGGCAACTACCAGCGCGACTGTGCGCCAGTCGAGTCGGCGCGGCCTGTAGTCCGCCTCGTGGGCCGGCCAACGGACCGACAGCCGATCGGCCGCGAGTCCCAGGATCGCGCCCGCGACGGCGAACAACGCTACGGCGATCTCGAGCGTCATGGAGCGTCCGAAGCGGGCGCGGCGAAGGCCGCCAGCGCGTCGAGGATGTCACCATGGGCGGCCTCGACCGCCACCAACGACCCAGTCAGCGAGGGGCCAGCCAACTCGCTGACGATCACGCTCATCGACGACGTGTCCGTGGGCAGTGCCGCCAGCGCTCGCTCCATGCTCTGTTGCAGAGCGTCGAACTCCTCCCCTTCCTGTAGCCCGGTACGGCGGATGTACGTGTACAGGGCCGTAAGCGTCGCGTCGTACGCCTGGTAGCGCGCGAGCAGGTCATCGAGCGTCTCCACGTCCGCGCTGCCGGCCAGCTCGTCGCGAACGTTCGTCGCGTCGCCGAGCGGGCCCGCGGCCTGACCCATCAATGCGAGCGCCTCCCCCCAGCGCGACTGTCGACCGGCCGCTGTCGCACGGAAGACCAGTTCGTCGTGCACCTTGAGAGCGTCGACGAGACCGGCTACCCGCTCCGCGTCGGCCGCCAATCCCCGCCAGAACGTCGGGACCTGCTCGGCCGAGAGGCTCGCGCTGCTCAGCTGCTCCAGCAGGCTTTGCGCCTGCGGCCCGAGACGCCATTCATCGACCGCCGCGAGTGCCACGCTGCGTGTGCTCGACAGCCGCTCAATGGCGATCTCCATTGCCGCGTTGATCTCGACGCCTGCGGTCCGGGCGGCGCGCATCTTCTCGATGTCGAGCGCCTGGAGCTGGCTGAGCACCTGCCGACCCTGCCCGGAGAGGGCGACGATGTCCCGATCCACGAGCGCCAGCTCATCGGCGAGCGCCTGGATCCATGCTTGAGCATTGCGATCTGCCCGCCACGTGAGCTCTGGCCGCGCGACCGGGCTCTGCGGCCGGTCAGCGGCAACGGCCAGACCGGCTCCGCCCAGCGCGATCAGGACGAGCAGAGCCGTCCACCACAGGCGCAGGCGGATGCTGCGCGCACCAAAGACACTCATTCGCAGCGAGTCTAGGTTCGTTGGGGTGTAGTTCGCTGCCGTACGATCGGGTTACCTTGGGTGACGACCTCAACGATCTCTTCGCGCGCATGCCGAAGGCCGAGCTCCACCTGCACCTCGACGGCTCGCTTCGGCCCCAGACCGCCCTGGAGCTTGCCCGCGAGCGCGGGCTCGACGAGGGGATGGACCCCGCCGCGATCACCAACCGACTCCAGGCGCCTGTGCAGGTGGCCGACCAGGCCCAGCTGCTCGAGGCATTCGAACTGCCGATCGCCATCATGCAGGACGCCGATGCGATCAGTCGCATAACGCATGAGCTTGTTGAGGACGTCGCATCAGACGGTACCCGCTATGTCGAGATCCGCTGGGCACCTGCGCTCCACCTCGCGAAAGGCCTCGATCTGAGGGCATCGATCGCCGCCGTCGTCGGCGGCGCAGCGTTTGGAACGGCGACGACGGGCGTTGACGTCCGGCTGATCGCGGTCGCGCTGCGGTCGCATCCCCCGGCTATGAGCCTGGCGGTGGCGCTCGAGGCGGCCAGGTTCATCGGCGATGGGCTGACCGGGTTTGACCTGGCCGGGCAGGAAGCCGCCCACCCCGATCCGATGCTTCATCGAGACGCCTTCGACGCTGCGCGTTCGGCAGGTCTGGGCATCACCATCCACGCCGGGGAATGGGGCGGGGCTGCACAGGTAAGGCGGGCGCTGGCTGTCGGACCCTCGCGCATCGCCCATGGCGCGCCGGCGGCGGAGGATCCGTCCCTAATAGAGGAGCTGATCGCGCGCAACGTCACGCTCGACCTTTGCCCGACCAGCAACGTCCAGGCTTCGATCTATCCCACGCTGGCCGATCACCCGCTTGGGCGGCTGCACCGCGCACGGGTGCCGGTCACGCTATCAACCGACGACCGGACGGTTTCCAACCTGACCCTGGTGCGCGAATACTCGCGCGCCCATGCCGAAATCGGACTGAGTGCGGCCGAGCTGTGGGCGATGAACATGCACGCGTTGCGGGTGGCGTTCCTGCAGCACGACGAGTCGCTGCGCGCACGGCTGATCGCCGAGTTCGAGGAGTTCGCGACCCGCGAGCCCGCCCTCTACTAAATGCCACGCCGATCCGACCCGCGTTCTAGGTACCGACGACGCGTAACACTCCCAGAGTTATGAACGCACGTTATCGGGGCCGGAAGACTCTGAAGGATGCCCGCGGGGAGGTTTTGCAAGCCACACCACGCTGGATTGAAGCTCCGGAGGCCGGAGCCCACACTCGACCTCAGCCGGTGGACGGTTCCGCAACACCCCCAGTGGTACGTAGGGCGAGCGGCTACGTCGAGAACTGCTCCAGCGCGGCCGCAAGGTCGGCGGCGTCGCGCGCAACGACGGTCGGCGTCAAGTCTTTGGGTGCCCGGGCCAGCTCGTCCTCGTCGGTCACGCCGGTCAGCATCAGGATCGAGCGCGCGCCGACAGCAATCGCAGCGCGAATGTCGGTGACGAGGTTGTCGCCGATCACGACCGCCTCCTCGACCGGGATCCCCGCAAGCTCGGCGGCGGCCTGAAACAGGCGCGGCTCGGGCTTGCCGATGACGAGGTCCGGCTCGCGACCCGCGGCGACGGCGACCGCAGCGACGATCGCGCCCGCCCCGGCGTTGAGCCCCTCCGCGGTCGGGTACATGGGGTCGCGGTTGGTGGCCACGAATCGGGCACCGCGACGAACAGCCGTCGCGGCGATGCTCAGGCGCTCGTAGCTCAGCGAGAAGTCCACGCCTACGACCAGCGCGTCCGGCGCCTCCAACAGGCCGCGCTCGGTGGGCGCCACCACGCGGATCCCGACGTCGCGCAGCTCGCGGGCCAGGCCAGGCCCGCCGAGGACCATCGCCAGCCGAGGCGGCGGATCGGACTCGGCGAGCAGGACGGCCGCCGCCCGCGCCGCCGTGACGATGTTCTGATCGCCCTCCTCGCCGAGAGGGACGCCCATCTGTTCGAGCAGGCGCCGGTAGTCGTGGCGATGCGAGCGGGAGTTGTTCGTGACATAGATCACGCGATCGCCCGCCGCGGCGCGCCGCTTGAGCACATCGGCAATGCCTGGCACCGGCTGCGCGCCGCGATAGACGACGCCGTCGAGATCAACCAGGAGGATCACCGCGCGATGGTATTCGGCGTTAGCGTTTGTCCATGAGCAGCCGACAGTTGGAAGGCACCCAGGTCCTGCTGATCGACGGCAACAACCTGCTTCATCGCGTCGCGGGCAGCGTCGATCCCAGTGCGCAGCGCCTGCTCCTCGCGCGATTGCGTGGCGCAATCCCCGCGGCGCTCGCGACGGTCCTTATGCTCGATGGCCACGCCGACTCAGGCACCAACAGAAGCGAGAAGGTTGGACGCGGCCTCGAGATCCGCCACTCGGGCTCGATCTCGGCGGACGACGCGATCCTGCGTCTGATCGACAAGTACGCACCCTCCGACCGAGCTGGGATCACGGTCGTCAGCGATGACCGCGCCCTAACTGACCGCGCACGACACCGCGGCGCCCACACGCAGAAGCTGGCCTGGCTCGAGAGCGTCATCGATACGCCAGGCTCAGCGGGAGCCGCGATCGGCACCGGCAAACATCCCTCCGGACCGCCGAGCACCCACCGAGCAGAAGTTGGCCAACACTCCGCGGGACCTTCTGATAGCGACGACCGGGAGCCCTGGAGACCGGGCCGGGGCGCGACCCGCAAGCGGGGCAACCCGAAGCGGCGCGGTCGCTGAGCCGCCTACCCGACCGCGGCTATCATTCCGCCGATGCCCCCACAGCCGGTAGATCCGTGGACTGCGTTCCTGAACTGGCTCCAGACGATCCTGGTTCCCGACTGGAACGGGCTCATCAACCTCCTGCCGATTCTGCTCATCCTTGGCGTCCTCGGCCCAGGCTTCACCTTGCTGGCCGTCTACTGGATGTACGTCCGGATGACGACCAAACGCGGAAAGGTGAAGATCGACGAGCCGACTCCCGAGCTGGCCGCCGGGGCCGCCGATGGCACGCCCATCTACCCGCCCAACGTTCCCTACTGCCCGACCCACGCCTTGATCTACCCCGCAACAAGTCGCGAGTGCGAGATCGATCGCGAGGAGCTCATGGTGCGCTGCCCGGTCGACGAGACGGTCAGGGTTGCCGCCCAGTCGCTGTGCCGGACCTGCGGAACCGCCTACCAGCTCGGTGCGTCGCTAGCTCCAGTAGTCATTCGCCGCCACGGCCGACCACCTGCCGGCGGCGCCGCGATCGCCTGACGTGATCACGCGAACGTACTCAGAACCAGATCCGACGACCCCTCGATGACGCTTCCGAAGCTCTCCTACTACGCCTTCGACATCGGCACTATTGCCCTCGGCATCGCCTTCGTCCTGTTCGTCGTATACACCACGATGCTCGCCATGGGCCGTCGCCAGGTCCTCGCCACGGCCGCCGCAGGTGCGGGTGGCGGGACTGTCACCACTGGTCGCGCGCAATCGGGACGTGACACGTCGGCCGGGGCGATCGCCCACGCGTTCGTATGGCTGTCGTTCGTGCTCATCGGGATCGGAATGATCATCCGCGCCTACCTCGTGGGCCGCGGCCCATGGGGCAATCTCTATGAGTTCAGCGTGGCGTTCGCATGGGGCATCCTGCTCGGCTACGTCTATCTCGGCCGGCGCTATCCACTGCGGTCGATCGCCTTCCTGCCCATCGGCGTCGGATTCTTCCTGCTCGCCTACGCGTTCACGCTGTCGCAGGCGATCAGCCCGCTCGTTCCCGCGCTCGACAACCCACCGCTGCTGACGATCCACGTATCAATGGCCGTCCTCAGCTACGGCATTCTCGCGGTCAGCTTCGGGGCGGCAGTCGGCTACCTCGTGCAAGGCCGCGAGAACCGCGTCTCGTGGCTGCCGCCGGCGAAAGT
>CAZXLP010000001.1:0-33909 GCA_964642085.1 uncultured Anaerolineaceae bacterium | reverse complement strand
GTCGCGCGCAGCCACCTGCGTGGCGCCCTTGCGAGCTTCCTCCTTGTCGGCCGTGTCGTGCGCCATCTTGCGCGCCACAGAGAAGCCGCCGTACGCGCGCGCGTCGTCGTCCGCCAACTGGAGGAGCTTGACGCGCGCCGCCTCGGCGGTCTCGAGGCCGCGCTCGTTGGTCTCTCGGTAGGGCTCGTACTTGGGCCGATCCAGGGACAGTCGCGCAACCATCGCCACGAGGCCTGCGGCGATGCTCCCCGCGATCGCCGATGCACTGCCGCCGCCTGGCACAGGATCGGCCGACGCGAGGCGCTCCGAGAACTCGGCCAGCGTCAAACTCGCAAGTGTTTCCCGGGAGCCCGCCATGGTCTCGATTGTCGCACGCACCTTCGGGGGCAGGGCACAGCCCCCGAGTGAGCTGGCGCCGGGATCAGGCCGCTTCGAGACCCTCCAGCAGCCAGCGGCGGCTCCGCCTCTCGAAGGCCAGCCTCAGCCGCGCATCCGGCGTGCGGACCTCGAAGATGCGTCGCGGGCCGCGCTCGACGGGGTACGCCGCGAGCTCGTCACGGATATTCGCGATCTCGATGACCGGCACGCGTTCACGCGCGACGCGGATTGAACGCGGACGTCCGTCGAACAGTCCCGTGCTGACGTCGACCTGCGTTGGGGTGACTCTCACGATTGCCATTCCTGCGCCTCCTGGCGTATCGAACATCTGTTCTAGGTTGCTACGCTATTCGAACGGACGTTCGATTGTCAATAGCCGCGAATTTCGCGGTTGAGACACAAGCCTGCGACCGCCCCGTGACAGCTAGCGTGTCACTCCGGCTCCGTTCGCGGCGCATGGCGTGGGTCGCGCTCGAATGGAGCGCCGACGTCCGCCTGGAGCAGGCTGGCGCGCCGGATCGATCGCGGGCCGTATCTGTTGCGGAGCGAGTCGGTGGCCAGTACCGCGCGTCGGTGTTTGTCGTCCTCGGCCTCGAACATTGGCATCTGGCGCTGCTCGTCGAGACCGCTCGCGGCCACGCCCAGTAGTCGAACCCGCATCCCCTTCACCTCTCGCCGCGCCAGCGCACATGCGGTCCGCCAGATGAGGTCCGTCGAGTCGGTCGGATCCTCGAGTGTCCGTTGGCGGGTGATGGTGACGAAGTCCGTATCTCGAATCTTGACCGCGACCGTCGCGCCCAGCACTCCCGCGGCGCGCAGCCGCCCGCCGACGCCCTCGGACAGCGCCAGCAGGGTGCGCGCAATGACCGCCCAATCATCGGTGTCGACGTCGAAGGTGTGCTCGTGACTGATCGACTTGGCCGCCACCTCCCCGCCGACCTCGGTGTCTCCAATGCCCCTGGCGCGCGCCGACAGCAAAGCGCCCTGGCTCCCGAAACGGCGCACCAGCACGTCCTCCGGCAGCGCCGCAAGGTCGCCAATCGTCTTCACGTCGTAGTCAGTCAGCGCGCGTCGAGACTTGGCACCAACTCCCCACAGACGCTCAATCGCGAGGGGCGCAAGGAACGCCTCTTCCTCGCCGAAGGGCACCACCACCAGGCCATCCGGTTTTCGAAGATCGGAAGCGATCTTGGCGACCAGCCGATTCGAAGCGACCCCCACCGACGCCGTCAGCTGCAGGTCATCGCGGATGGCCTGCTTGATCTTCCGGCCGACCTCCTCGCCCGTTCCGAAGAGCGCCTCGGTGCCGGTCAGATCGAGGAATGCCTCATCGATCGACAGCGGCTCGATCAGGGGCGTGAACCGGCGAAGGATGTCCATCACCTCGCGGCTGACGCGCGCGTACTTGCGGCCGTCGACGGGAACGAAGATCGCCTGTGGACATAGGGCGCCAGCCGTTCGCAGCGGCATGGCCGACCGGATGCCGAATACGCGCGCCTCGTAGGAACAGGTGCTGACCACGCCGCGATCGTTGGGGCCGCCACCGCCTACGATGACGGGCATGCCGCGCAACTTTGGGTTGTCGCGCTGTTCGACGGCAGCGAAGAACGCGTCGAGGTCGACGTGGAGGATCGTCCGGGCACCGGCCACGAGCCCATCATGCACCCCGTCTGTGACAGGTAGCCAGGCACGTGATCGCGTGGCTCGATAATGCCCAGACTGTGTGCGGGATTGCTGGTGTCGTTGCGCTGAATGGCTCTGACCCTGGACGGGGCATCGCGGCGGCGATGCGCGACCGCATCCTCCATCGCGGTCCTGACGGAGTCGGTGACTACGACGCGCCCGGCGTGAGCCTCGCGGCGTGCCGGCTGGCGATCGTCGACCTCGATCCGCGCGGGCTGATGCCGATGTCAACACCCGACGGCAGGTTCCACATCGTCCACAACGGCGAGATCTACAACCGACCCGAGCTGCGCGATGAGCTCACCGGTCGCGGCGTCGAGCTACGCACGACAACGGATACAGAGGTGCTTCTCCAGCTCTACGCGCTCGATGGCCCGCGGATGCTCGACCGATTGGACGGGATGTTCGCCTTCGCCATCTGGGATTCGGTCCGGCGCGAGCTCTTCGCGGCGCGCGATCGCGTCGGCGAGAAGCCTTTCTATTACGCGATCCATGAAGGCAGGCTGTACTTCGCGTCCGAGCCGAAGGCACTGTTCGCTGCCGGGGTGCCCAGGGCTTTCGCGGACGAAACGTGGCTCGAGCTCATGACCTTTCGGTCAGTTGCCGGTGCGCGAACCGTCTACCGCGGCGTCCAGCGCCTGTTGCCCGCGCACTGGCTACGGGTCGACCGGAATGGCCTCGAGACCCAGCAGTGGTGGCGGTACCCGACCATAGGGCGCGCGCCCAGCAAGGAATCGTTCGGACCGCTCTTGGAGGCATCGGTACGGCGTCGACTGATCGCCGATGTCCCCGTCGGCACGCTGCTATCCGGCGGTCTCGACTCGAGCGCGATAACCGCGGTGGGTGCCAGTCTGAGTACGCGTCGTCTACCGGCATTCACGGTGCGCTATGACGGAACCGCGCTGGACGAGGGCGAATACGCGTCCGCTGCCGCCGAACGAGCGGGGGTCGAACACCACGAGCTTCGAATTCCTGACGAGGAGCGCCCCGGGCTGTTGGTTGACGCGACCTGGCACCTCGATGAGCCGATCAACTTTCCAGCCAGCCCGGAGATACTCGCGATCAGCCGGTACGCGCGAAACCACGTCCGAGTCCTGCTAACCGGCGAGACGGCCGACGAGCTCTTCGGCGGCTACGGCCGCCTGCGGCTATACCGATACCAGCGCTACGTCAACTGGACGGGCCGAATCCTCTCGCCCTTCCGCAGTCGGCTGCGCTTCGGCTCGCGCTGGGCTCGCGCGGTATCGGCCAGCAAGCTCACCGATGTTGAATGGATCGCGGCGAGCTATGCCGACGGCGACCCGATGCGCTTCACGGAGGTGCCGCTGGCCGACTGGGCGCCTTATCGCGCCGAGGTCGCCGCCGCCGCGATCCAGGACTACTCCGAACCCGTTCGCCAGGCGATGGCGTACGAGCGGCACACTCATCTGCCGTCGATCGTGGCCACCGGCGACCGGCTGACCATGGGCGCGGCCATCGAGGCGCGGCTTCCCTTCACCGACCCGCTTCTGCTGGAATTCGCGGGTCTGGCCAAAACTGCCGATCTCTTCCGCGGGCCGCACGGGAAGCAGCCACTGCGCGAGGCAATGGCCACGAGGCTGCCGGAGTCGGTTCTCAACCGTCGCAAGCGCGGCTGGACTTCACCCTATTCGACCTATCTGCGCGAGATGCCCGAGCTGCGCGCCTGGCTGTCGCGGGTCCCGCAACACGAGATCGTGGCTCGATCACATCTGGGCCGATCAGAGGCCCAGGAGGTGGTCGATGGATTTCTGGCGGGAGACAACCGCAAGACGCGCGACGCGTGGATGATGGGCAGGATCGTCCTGTGGCACCAGGTCTGCGTGGAGGGGAACCGCGAGCCGTTCGACGGTCGCATGCCGTGACTCCACGACGCAGGGACATCCTGTGGTTGATCCGATCGCGGCCCGGTCGCCTGGAGCTCCGACGCCGCTACAGCACGAAGCTCTGGCCTGTCATGGCCCGCGTCGCCAGGGTGTACAGGATGTCAGTCGGCCGGCGTCCGCGAATCGTCGCCGTGATCGGGTCGGTGGGCAAGACGACAACCATGCGAACCGTGTCGGCAGCACTCGGATTGCAGGTGTCTCGACCGGCGTTTCTCAACGCGAACAGCCACGCAGCCGTTGGCAGGGCGCTGCTCAGCGTACGTCCATGGCAGACGCACGCCGTGCTCGAGGTCGCCATCAACGGACCAGGTCAGATGCGCATCCAGGCGACCACCGTTCGCCCTGACGTCGTGGTGGTCACCGCGATTGCCCGTGACCACTGGCAGTCGTTCCCTACGCTCGAGGCGACGCGTGACGAGAAGGCGGACATCGTTCGCACCTTGTCCGCGACGGGCGTCGCGGTGCTGAACGCCGATGACCCGAACGTGCGCTGGATGGCCACGCAGACGAAGGCTCGAGTCGTCATGGTCGGCGAGGCGTCGGACGCCGAGGTGCGAGCAACCGATATCGAGCTCGACTGGCCGCACGGAATGCGGTTCGTCGTTCACGTCGGCGGTGAGAGTCGTCCCGTGCGCACGCGCCTCGTCGGCCGCCATATGGTTTACGCGGCAGTTGCCGCGCTCGCCGTCGCGCACATTGAAGGTCTGTCGCTCGACGGAGCGATCGCGGCCGTTGAGTCAGTCGATCCAACCCCTGGCCGCATGCAAACGATGGCGCTGCCCAACGGAGCATTCGTGCTGCGCGATGAGTTCAAGGGGACCGCGGATGCCTGGGACGCGGCGATCGAGACATTGGCCGCTATTCCCGCAAAGCGGCACATGGTCGTCTTCGGCGAGATAGCCGAGGAAACCGGACGAACGGCCTACCGAGACGCAGGCAGGAAGGCGGCGCAGGTCGTCGACCGCGCGATCTTCGTGGGCTCGGGCAAGAATTTCAAGCTGTACCGATCAGGCGCGGTGGCGGGCGGGCTGAGCCGCGATCAGATCGACCACGTACGCCAGGCACATGAGGCCGTGGAGTTGCTGCGCGACGAGCTCGTAGAGGGCGACGTCGTGCTGATCAGGGGTCGCTGGCAGCAGGCTCTGGGTCGGGTTGGCCTTGCGCTGGCCGGCCGCGCCGTCAAATGTCGAGTGGATCCGTGCCCGTTCAAGCGAATGCTTTGCGACGTCTGCCCGTTCCTCGGGCAACCATTCACCGGGCTCCCCGGCGCGACGACGACTGACCGGAGCTAGCCCTTGGGCTCTACGGCGATCGTGACCTCTGGCGTCAGGCCTGGGTAAACCTTTATCGCGACCTTGTACGTGCCGAGCATCTTCAGCGGCTCGTCGAGGTCGATCTTGTGGCGGTCGATCTTGATGCCGCGGCGCTCGAGCGCGTCGGCGATCTCCTTCGAGGTGATCGATCCATAGAGCTTTCCGCCCTCACCGACCTTGACGCCCATGGTCAGGGTGGTCGAGGAGATTCTCTGGGCGGCGATCTCAGCCTCTTCCTTCTCGCGCTTGCGCTTGTCTTCGCGGCTGGCGATGTCGTGCTGCCACGCCCGATACGCGCCACCGGTCGCGGGCACGGCCAGCTTTCGTGCCAGCAGGTAGTTCCGGGCGAAGCCCTCGGCGACCTCCTTGAGCTCGCCGCTCTTGCCGAGCTTGTCCACGTCCGAAGTCAGGATGACCTTCACGCTGCGCTCCCCTCACTGCCAGGCAGCCGACTGGCGATCAGGCCGCGGACCTTCCGATCGATGCCGCTATCGCCAACCTTTTGAGCCAGCCGATCGATAACAGCGGGAACCCGACCGACAACCGCCCGGACAGGTCCGGGTACCAGCTTCCTCACGCGCGCGAGATCCGACTCGAGCTCGGAGGGCGGAATGCCCAGCTCGACCAGCTTCTCGTTGACCAGCGTCTCGGGAAGACCCTCGAGGAAGACGTCGATGGCCAGGACCATCACGGCGATGTCGTCCAACGCACCGACGAATGGGATGCGCTCCGGGACGAGGTCGAAAGGGCTGACGATGTACGCGCCGGCCAGCCCAAGCAGTGCCTTGCGCGCGGCGGGCACGCGCGGATCACGAGCGAGCGCCCAGAGCAGGCGCGCGTACATGGGGGCGCGTCCCGCAAGCGGCAGGAACGGGATCAGGTTGAGTGCGCGGAGCACGCCGCTACCGCGTGACTTGTTTCTTCGGGCCATCGGAGCGCCGAGTATAGCGACGGGGGCCGTCAGGACCCTTCAGCGGACATGAGGCGACAGCAGGGAGAGTGTCCCTGCCGTCGCCCGGCATGGACGGCCGCGGTGGGCGGCCGCAGGTTGGGCTAGGCCGTTGATGGTCCTTCGGCTGGCGGTTGGCCGCGCCGGAAGAGCGCGCCCGGCTTCCAGGGAGTGCCGAGTCGCGGCAGGAGATAGCGGTCGAGCCCGTAATAGCCGGCGACCTTCCAGGCGAGGATCAGCCCGATCGCGAAGGTGAACAGGACCGGGTTGCTCGAGGCGGAACCGGCGAGCAGGAACGACATGTTCATGAGCGCGCCGGAGAAAGCGGCGAGGCCGGTCAGCGCACCGAAGATGAGGCCCAGACCTACGGCGATCTCACCGAACGTGATCAGCACGGCGAACCAACCCTCGTGGTTGCCGTTGATGAGGAAGTTGATGAAGTCGCGATACCAGTCGTAGGTGATCGCTGGTCGAGCGGGAGCCTCGGGAATAGCCGCCGCGCGATTCCAGTAGGCGAGCAACGAAGAACCACCCTGCATCCAGCCCGGATCGTTGAACTTGTGCAGCCCGGCGTCCAGCCACGAGACGCCGAGGAAGATCCGGATCGGTAGCCAGAACAGGCCCGCGGCTCGGTTGTTGAACAGGAAGCGAGCGAAGCCAGGTCCCGCGACCTCGACCTCGTCCGAGCCTTCCGCGTTGCGATGGCGCATGTACAGCGCGACCAGCAACGCGATGAACGAGATCCAGAAGACCCAGGTCACATAGGTGCGCACGTCGCCGCTAAGCCCGACTGCCGGAATTACCAGCAGAGCGAGTGTGATCGCCGCGAGTGCACCCAGAACGTAGATAACCGTGCGCAGCGAGCTCATCACCGAACCTCCCTCAGGGCTGATTGCCACCAACCTGGCAGCCATCTTGCCAACGACATATTGATCCTAAGCGCCACCGGGCAGGAGGGCCGGATGGCCCTAATAGCGGTCCGAAAGGTCCCGCACCGGCCGAGTCTCAGCGGGCGATGAGGACGGTGCAGTGGCTGTGATTGACGACGTAGTGATCAAAGCGGTCTGTATCTGGTGCGTGACCTACGAGATCTCACTGCTGCTCCGATTTCTGATCGCCCTGATCGTCTGGTACCGCCAACCAAAGCCTGGGCACCCATCTGCCACGGGACGAGGGACTGATTCGATAAGCTGAATCGCGTTGGGCCAAAGAGGAGGTCGGCGTGGACAAGAAATCGGAGTCGAAGCCCGAGTCCGGACAAGCTGCAGAACTGCTCGGCAGTTGGCGAGCCGCCGAGCGCGACACGGCGGCAGCAAAGACGGCGGTAAAGATCGCCTCCTTGGCACTCGCGGCGGCGCACGCCGCGGAAGAGGCTGCTGTCGAAACCGAGGCAGCCTCCAGGTCTGCGGCGGAGGCCGCCAAGGCTGCGGCGGAAGCTGTGGACCGCGCCATGGCCGCAGCTAGCAGCGCCAAGAGAGCCGCGTCAGCTGCGGCGGAGGCGGCCTTGCTGGCGACCGCCGTCGCCGAGGGCGATAAGGCACGCGCGACCCATCAGGTCGATGTAGCCGAGAAATCCGAGGAAGTGGCTCACGATCAGTTCCGGGAAGCAGAGGGGCGCGGCTTCACCAAGCAAGGCGACTGAACCGCCCGCCGACCCCGCCCCCGACACCCACGTCTCCGTTTCAGTTTGCGGCTAGTGCAACTACCGGCCTTCAATTCAGCGCTTACGGTCGAATTGCGACCTTCAGGACGTTGTCCAGACGGTTGCTGAAGATCCGGTAGGCCTCGCCGAGCTGGACCTATCCGCCTACGACACGTGCATGGCCACGGGCGACAAGCAAGCCGCCGTGCGGAGCGAAACACAGCAGGGGCTCACCGCGGGCATCAACTCGACGCCCACACTCTTCATCAACGGATATCAAGTGACCGGTGTGCCCACGGTTTCGCAACTCTCTGACCTGATCCGTCAGGCGGCAGGGCAGTCAACGCGTGACGTCGTGGCGGCCGGTATTCCGTGATCACCCAGCGCGTTCCGGCGCGCAGGTTGTTCGGGGTCCATCCCGCAATCATCCTCGCCGTCTTGGACCTGATCGGGCTCGGCGTCGCGGGCTACCTCACCGTGGTCGAGTTGTCTGGCAACCTTCCGGCGTGCGGGGTCATCAAAGGCTGCGAGGAAGTGGCGCTCAGTGAGTACGCCCGGATCGGCGGCGTTCCCGTCGCGGTCTTCGGTGTCCTGCTGTCGGTCGCGTTGCTTGGCCTGGCGATCGCGTGGTGGAAAACCAACATCTATGGCCTGCTCCTCGGCCACTACGGGCTCTCGCTGGTCGGCGTCACCTTCGACGGCTACTTCCTGTACCTGCAGGTCTTTGTGATCAAAGCAGTCTGCATCTGGTGCGTGACATACGAAATCTCGCTGCTGCTCCGCTTTCTGATCGCCCTGATCGTCTGGTACCGCCAACCAAAGCCTGGGCACCCATCTGCGACAGGACCAACATGAGGTCGCATGTGGACCAATCCACCGACACAGGGCTTCGCCCGACCTGGTCGACGCTCAGGATGCGACCAAGGCTGTTCCGTATCGCTCACGCGACGTGGGGCTTCTTGAACCTCGCCGGCCTCGCGTACATCTGGCTGTCGGCGGCCCTGCGACGGCGCGATCGACTCACCTACTCGTCGATGGCATTGCTTGCTGCCGAGGGCGCAGCGCTCGTGGTCGGCAGTGGTGACTGCCCGTTCGGAGAGTTTCAGGCCGGCTTGGGCGACCCGGTGCCGATGTTCGAGTGGGCCCTCCCTCCGCGTGCGGCGAAGGCTGCCATTCCGGCGCTCGCGCTTATCTCGGTCGTCGGCTTCCTAGCCGTTGCCGTCCGGCAACCGAGGCGGAACTGAGTAGGTCACGCGCAAGACTCTGTCAACCGGACGGAACCCCGGATTCGAGCCGGATGGCACACCGCAACAGGCGAGGCGGCCCTGACCGCGCGCGTCCCCTCGACGGATAGTGGGAACGCAGAAACCAGCACGGTGACCATCGATGGCCCAAGCCGAACCGGTTCTGGCATCTGGGGAAGGTCCTCTTCAACACGACCTACTGGCACACGGTACCTCGCGCCCGGATCTAGGCTTCCACAAACACAGCCTGCTTCCATCCGACCGAAAGGATGGGCCAGTTGCCCCCCGTGAGGAGGGCGATTTGGCCCTACGTACTTAGCAGGCCGACAGCCATGCTTCACCCAACACAAGGGTCATTGCACGGCTGGCCGCCCCGGATGATCCAGGAGCGGAAAGGATGGCGCTGATCATGACTCGGGTACTGGTAGTCCACCACGACATCGACATGGCCGACCAAGAAGCCGAGTCACTCCGACGCGAGGGCTTCGAGGTCAACCAATGCAGGGGCCCCCGTGCATACGGCTGCCCCATCATGCGTGGCGAACCATGTGCTGCTGCCGCCCGCGCGGACGTCCTCGTCTACGACGTGTGGGCGAGCGGAGAGGCCGGCGGGGCGCGGCAGCTGATCGAGGGCCTCCGCGAGTTGCACCCCAACGTGCCGGTCGTCCTCACGGCGCCTGGGATCGAGCTTGATTGGGTTGAGACCTCGGGAGTGCACAGGGTCGTTCCGCTCGTCGGTGCTCCGACGGGCGCCCGACTGCGCGAAGCCATCCTGGAGGCACTTGCGCGACCAATCAAGGACGTCGAGGTCGCCGGAGGGATGAGGTGACCGTGGATACGAAGTACTGGTCGAAGGCACTGAATTCGTCCCTGTGATCTTCCACGGACCGGGGAACTCGCGAGTGGCTGCTTGGCGCCATGGCCGTGCCGATCCAGGTTGCCGCCGCCGCCGCACTCGACTGCCTCTCGTGGAGCATGACGCGAACCATCGCGAGCGGCCCGGACGAGCTGCCTTGCGAGGTTTCGGTCAGGGTCGAATTGCGACCTTCAGGACATTGTCCAGACGGTTGCTGAAGATGCGGTAGGCCTCACCGATCTGGTCGAGCGAGAAGCGATGGGTGATCAAAGGCAGCGGATCGAAGCGACCTGCCTCGACCATGCTCATCAGCCGTCCCATCCGCTCCTTGCCGCCAGGGCAGAGCGTGGTCACGATCGTGTGATTGCCCAGCCCAGCCGCGAACGCCTCGTACGGCACCTGGAGCGTGCCCGAGTAGATGCCGAGGCTCGAAACCGTCCCGCCGGGACGGACGCAGCGCAGAGCGCTCTCGAATGTCACCTGGAGGCCCAGCGCTTCGATCGCTACGTCCGCGCCATACCCGCCAGTCAGCCGCTTGACCTCGGCGACCACGTCGACGGCGTCCGGATCGAGCACGATGTCGGCGCCCATGCGCTTTGCTACGGCCGCCCGGTTGGGATCACCCTCGACGGCGATGACGCGCGATGCTCCCATGAGCTTTGCGCCTGCCGTCGCGCACAGCCCGATGGGCCCCTGCGCGAACACCACGACTGTGTCACCGATCTTGACGTGGCCCGACTCGGCGCCCGAGAACCCGGTCGACGCGATATCGGCCAGCAGGACAACCTGCTCGTCGGTCAGCGACTCGGGGATCTTGGCCAGGTTTGCCTGCGCGTATGGGACGAGCAGATACTCGGCCTGGGCGCCGTTGATCGTGTTGCCGAAGCGCCAGCCGCCGATCGCCTCGTATCCATCACCGTGCCCGCACTGTGAGAGATTGCCGCTCAGGCAAGCGTGGCATTGGCCGCACGGCGTGATGGCGCCGACCAGGACGCGATCGCCAACCTCGTACCCAACCACGCCGGGTCCGAGCTCAGCGATAACTCCGACCGGCTCGTGGCCCACTATCAGGCCGGGCTTGACCGGGTATTCGCCCTTGAGAATGTGAACGTCGGTGCCGCAGATCGTCGTCAGGGTGACGCGGATGAGCGCCTCTGTGGGGCCTGGCTTCGGCCGAGCGACCTCGTCGACACGAATGTCCCCAGGTCCATGAAAGACCGCGGCCCGCATCGTGGCGGAGGTCTCCTCCGCCAGCTTCTCGTGGGGTCGGGTAGCGATTGCCATGGCTTGACTCCTTCCGAGGATGTGTGGCTTTACGCAGCCACAGGGACTGGTCTCAGGTTGCGGGCGATTTCGACGGCCCAGGCTTCGATCGCCGCCCAGTCGCGGAAGTCACCGGTGGGCAGGAACCGCTTCGAGACCTGCCGCTCAAGCCAGCCCGACTTTGTCAGGTCTGCCGTCGACGGATCGAACGCGCCGCCAAACACGACGTGATCGCTCACATCAAGCAGACGACGGAACTCGGCAATCTCCACTGGGTCCGGCTGCGACTCGCGAACGTGCTTCTCGCCGACCGGCCCGCTGCTGAACATCCAGACGCGGCGCTTGGCCAAAACGTCGACGTTCTCGCGCACGAAATCTACGCCCGGCCGCAGCCAGTGGCCGATGTGGACGGCGCTGCCAATGACATAGGCGTCGAAGCTCTCATCGGCCAGCGGCCGAGGGTCGGCATCCACGGACCTCAGGTCGACGACGAGTCCCTGCTGACGGAGCGTCTCGGTGATCCGTTCGGCGATCCCCTTGGTGGAGCCGTACTGACTCGCGTAGACAATCAGGACGCGCACAGTAGTTACTCCTTCAGAGAGCTTCGGATGGTCACGTACAGCGTCGACCGCACCCACTTTCGCTGGTAGTGCCGCCCGGACCCGCGCGCATAGTCCATTCGGCCTGACCGGGTGTGACCGGCCGCGCTCGACTGCCTGGGTTCGTGACCAACGGTCCCCAGGTATGTGCCATTTGGTGGTGCCGCGCGTGGAGGCACAGGACGATCCTGTCTGCATGATCAAGTCAGCTCGCGCCCGGCACGAGACCGGGATGCGCTTCGCGATCTCGACTGGCAGCGGCCACGCTCTCGCGATCGACGACGCCGCCGGCGACAGCGCCCCGCGGCCCGCGGAGCTCTTGCTCGCCGCGCAGGCCGGTTGCACCGCGCTCGATGTCGCGGCGATCCTGGCCAAGGGGCGCCAGTCGTTCAGCTCGTACCAGGTATCGGTGACCGGTGAGCAGCGCGAGCACCGCCATCCTCACGTTTACGTGCGGATCGACATCGTCCACGAGTTCGACGGGGCCGATCTCGACGCCGTGGCCGTCCGGCGGGCGATCGAGCTCTCGGCGACGCGCTATTGCACGGTCTCGGCGATGTTGAGCGCCGGACCCGCCGAGGTCCACCACCGCTACCGCATCCGGCGCGCCGACGGTCGGCCAGACGAGAGCGGCGAGGTCGTCGTCACGGGTCCGGGCGACGATCCGGACGCCCTCGCAGGACGCTCGTCGCCAATGGCCGGGATCACGGCCTGGGCAACGCAATGATGACCTGGGGCTTGGGTTCGGGAGGCCCGCTGTGGATGCTCGGCGGACTCGCCGTCATGGTCGGTGTCGTATTGGTCGTCGTCTGGGCCGTTCGGCTAACCGGCGGCGGGTCGGACGACGATGCGATGACCGCGCTCCGCGCTCGCTACGCACGGGGCGAGATCGACGCCGGCCAGTTCGAGCAGATGCGCGGGGTCCTCGGGTCGACCGAGCGGCCGCGTGGGCGAGACCGCGTCGGCCTGATCGCGCTGCTTCTCATCGCCGGCGCCATGGTGGCCTGGATCCTGGCCAGCGCCATCGGACCGGCTGGCTTGAACTGGGACCGGAGCGGGATGATGGGACCGGGCGGGATGATGGGACCGGGCGGGATGATGGGCTTCGGCGCGGCGCCAACCGCACCGGCCGGGACGTCGGTCCGGATGGCCGGCTCGCGGTTCGACCCCTCGACCCTGACGATCGTCGTTGGCGAGACGGTGCGCTGGTTCAATGACGACGCGCTGCCACACACGGTCTCGGCGTCAGACACGTCGTGGGAGTCGGCCAACCTCGGGCCGGGACAGGCCTTCGAGCGTCGCTTCGACACGGCCGGCAGTTACCCGTATCTGTGCCGCTACCACCCAGGCATGGCGGGCACGATCGAGGTCACCGACGCGTAGGCCGCATGACGCAGCGTCGCCGACCATGGCCGTCTGCCTGGATCGCCCGCCGTTCCCAGGTCGGACGACATGACTGACGCCGCCGACTTGGCGGTCAGATCGGAGACTGTCTCCCTATGCGTCATAAACCGGGCGACCCTCGATCTCCATCGGGTCAGAGCGGCGTTCGCCGACCTGGGATGGCTGGGCTCATCCGTCGGGGCGGCGATCGAGCCCGGATGGCGCCGGATCGCCACGAACCTCGAGCTTCCCGTCCGAGACGGGAGTGGACCGGCCGCAAGCAAGGCAGCCCTGATCGATGTCGGGCCGGTCCGCGACGAGGACGACGCTGTCCGCGTCCCACTCGAGTGGAGTTCCGCGACCTTTGCGCCGCTCTTCCCCGTGTTCGCCGGCCAGCTCGAGATCCGGCGATCGAGCCTGACGCTCGTCGGTCGCTACGCGCCACCGTTCGGTCGGATCGGCCTGCTGATCGACCAGTCGCTGCTGCACTTCGTCGCGACCCGGACCGCCCAGGCATTCCTGGCCCGCATCGCGCGCGAGGTCGGTGCGCCGTTGGGGGGCTGACGACGGGTTCGGGAGAGGTTCCCGTCGAGCATGTTCCGCGGCGATCAGTCATCCCAACCCAGCGCCGTGGCGATGACGAGGCCGAGAACGTCACCAATCCCACAGCCAGTCAGGCAATGCACAGTCGCCTGGAACCCGGTCCGGTTCAGGGACTGGTGGTGCTTCATCACACAAGAGCTTGCGCCATCCGGGAGCAAACACGTGCGTGCACGGACCGGCACTCCTAGCCGTCTCGTATGGGACCTGCGGTCAATTGAACATGTCCCTCGGGGCGATGAACCTCGACCGCAATCGGCAAATGCTGAGTACCCCTTGGGAGAGAAGAATATGAATGCGAACGTCGTAGGGCGTCCGTGGGCGTGGCGGACCTTTGTCTGGGCGGGCGTCGTCGGCTCGGTGCTGGCATGGGCCTGGGTGTGGTCAATGGGCCGTGGCGCGTCTGTCGTGATGCTTTTAGTCGCTGTTGCATCGGTTGCGCTTGCGTACCGCGGAACGGCGGGCATGCGCATGGCGCTGGCTGGTCTCATGGTCGCCGGATTGGCGATGTTCCTCGCGAGTTTTTACTTCATGACCCTGGTGCTTATGGCCGGGACACAGGTAACTGCCCAGGACGTGATGGCCACGTCCGTATTCCCCATGGTTGCAGCGATCGTGCTGCTCGTGGGCTCGGCCACGGGATACCGACACGCCACATCGGCCTGACGGACAACACCCAGGGCAGCGTCATTGTTCGCCGGTTCGCCGCCAGTGATTGCCGGCGGCTGACGAACGGGTCGTCCTATGACGGCTCAGGCTCACCGGAATCGATGGTCAGGCGCCAGGGCCGGGAGAGAACGTCGTAGTCCGCTGCCTGGAGGTCGACTTCAGCCAGCAGGCCACAGGCCGCGTCGAGAACCGCAGGAGCGGCATTTCGGCGCAGCGACGCCTGATCGTCCTCGCGGCCAAGAATGCCCGAGATCCCGTGGAAGTCGGCCTGGGTCGTCCGCATCCACGACCCTACGTCCTCCCGCGCCTGTTCGAGTAGATCGGCTCGATCGTCTGCGTCGAGGGCCACCTTCGCCCTCTGCCACGCATCCCGCCGAGCGCGCTGGTCCTCCTCCGACCACAGTTGCGCGAGCTGGAAAAGATGCTCCGGGTCGAGACTCGGCAGCGCGTCGAGGATCTCGCGTAGGGCATCCTCTAGGTAGTCCTCGCCTGGTTGGCCCATCGAGCGGCCAGCCTATCTGTGCCTAGACGTTCGCGTCAGGTGTAGGGCGCCATCAACCAAGGGCCAACGCACCGGCGCGTCTGGTTGACAATCGAACAGGCGTTCGGTATCGTGCTGCACAAGGAGGTGCCGGTGACCAAGCACGACGCCGCTCGTAAGCAGCGCATCGTTGAGTACATCGCCACGAGGGTTCGGGAAACGGGCTATCCGCCGTCCGTGCGCGAGATCGCCAAGGCGGTTGATCTCGCCTCTACCTCCGCCGTGCACCATCACCTTCAGGCACTCGAACGCGAGGGTTTCCTCGAGCGGGGCGCAAGCCACTCGCGTGCCATCCGTGTAACACCTGCCGCTGCCATGCGGTCGGGTGTGCCCGGATCATTGATGCCGCAGCTGGGCGCCCAGAGTCGGGTGTTCCCGGTAATAGGTGAGATCGCCGCCGGCGGTCCTATAGAGGCGTACCAGGACGCAAGCGAGACGATGTCAGTCCCTGACACCGTCGTGGGCGGCGGCGACGCGTACGTCCTCAAGGTACGCGGCGACTCCATGATCGACGCTCACATCACGGACGGTGACTTCGTGGTGATACGGCCGCAGCAGACCGCCCGTGACGGAGACATCGTCGTGGCGCAGGTCGAGGAGAACGCGGTCACGCTCAAGCGCTTCTTCAAGGAAAAGAACCGCGTTCGTCTCCAGCCCGCCAACGACCAATACCCCCCGCAGTTCTACGAAAGCGTCAACATCCAGGGGAAGCTGATCGGCGTCATCCGCCGCGTGGACTGACGGCCGCGCCGCGGGGCGCAGGCGAGGGCACTTAACTTCGCCACTCCGTCCACACAATCCACAGCCCGTCGAAAAACGGGGGACGCAATTCGTCCATAAGGCCGTTGCCGCGGCGTTGCCGGCAGCCGAGCATTCGACGCCAGCGCCGTTAACGGCCCGCTCGGAGAATGCCGCCTTGTCCATAGACCGCCTTCCGCCCCAATCGATCGAGGGTGAGCAGTCTGTCCTGGGCGCCCTGCTGATTGACCGCGACGCAGTCATCGAGGTGGCCGATTTCCTGCGCCCACAGGATTTCTACCGCCAGGCGCACGGAACGATCTACGAGGCCATCCTCGAGCTCTACGAGCGTCGCGAGCCGGTCGACATCGTCACTGTCTCCGAGGTGCTGGAGCGGAAAGAGGCCCTCGACCAGGTCGGCGGGTCCGCCTACCTCACTGGCCTCATCAACCTCACGCCCACGGCCGTCAATGCCGTCCACTACGGCCGCATCGTCGAGCGCAAGGCAGTCCTGCGGAACCTGATCGGTGCGGCTGGCAAGATCGCTTCAATCGGCTACGACGACTCCGCCGACGTTGGCGAGGCGATCGATCGTGCGGAGCAGGAGCTCTACACGGTCAGCGACCGGCGGGTCGCGAGCGGCTTCGCTCCGCTGAAGTCGCTCCTGCATTCGGCTTATGACCGGCTCGACTACCTGCACCAGCACAAGGGCGAGATCAGCGGTATCCGGACCGGGTTCGCTGACCTCGACACGCTGACCAGCGGTCTTCAGAAGTCGGATCTCATCCTCATCGCCGCCAGGCCCAGCGTCGGCAAGACCAGCCTCGGCCTGAACATCGCCGAACAGGCTGCGGTTACGGAGGGCAAGACGGTCGGGGTGTTCAGCCTGGAGATGAGCAAGGAACAGCTCGTGCTGCGCCTCCTTAGCTCCGTCGCCAACATCGACTCCCAACGCTTGCACTCGGGCTTTCTCGAAGAGATGGACTTCACCCGGCTCGCGCCGGCGATGAACTCGCTTGCAGAGGCGCCGATTTTCATCGACGACACGCCAACGATCAGCACGATGGAGCTGCGCACCAAGGCGCGCCGACTGCAGGCTGAGTCCGGGCTCGACCTGGTCATCGTCGACTACCTGCAACTGATGCAGTCCTCGCTGAGCCTCCGGGAGTCGAACCGCGTGCAGGAGGTCGGTGAGATCAGCCGCGGCCTCAAGGCGCTCGCGCGCGAGCTCCAGATCCCGGTAATCGCATTGAGTCAGCTATCGCGCCAGCCGGAGATGCGCACCGAGCGCGAACCGCGGCTGTCAGACCTCAGGGAATCGGGCGAATTGGAACAAACCGCTGACCTTGTGATGTTCCTGTGGCGCGAGAAGGAGCGCGGCGGCGAGGACGAGGATCCGGAAGGCGAGGTCATCAACCTCCGGCTGGCCAAGCACCGCAACGGCCCGACCGGCGAGACGAAGCTCTACTTCCGGAAGCGCCAGACGCGCTTCGTGTCAATCGCCGACGAAAGCCGCTACGCCGGTGCCTACAACTAGCTGGCTTCGACTGTCGCCTGCTCGTCGGGGAGCAGCGGGCGGACGCCGAACTGGACGAAGTTGTCGTCCGGGTCCGTGACCCAGATGCCGGGATGGCCGCCGTTCGGCACCTCGAGCAGCTTGGAAACGTGCTCGGCGTCGAGGAATGCCACGCCGCCCTGCGCGTCACCGACGATCACGAAATCCCTCACGGTCAGGTCGTCCCACGGCCATGCCAGCGCTGCGCCGACAGGCTCGCCGGAGCCCTCGAGGAGGATGACTTTGTAGAGCTCAGGCTCGTAGGCGGTGACGTCGCCCAGCCCGGTCTCGTTCTCGAAGTTGTTCAGGACTGCAGCGAGCTTGCTGAAGCCGGCACGATCGGCTCCATCGGGGCCCGGATCCGGAATCTCCATCAGCGCATAGATGTTGACCACCTTCTCCATGCCGGCAGCGTTCACAACGAAAGTGGTTGACCCGCAGTCGGCGCACATGTTGTTGTCGTAGGTGTCCTTCGCGTTCGCGAGCCGACCGGTCTGCAGCGCGAACTGGAGCAACGCCTGGATGCCGTCCTCGTCGAGGTGGCCAACCAGCCAGGGCAGGTAGGCGGCGCCGAAGGGGGCGCCACGCGTGTCGACCTGCTGGAAGATGACTCTTCCGTCGCCGTACAGGGTGAACTGGGGCGCCTGCGTGACCAGGAAGCCGAACGGGACGAAGCCGCCACCCTGCTCCATGCGCAGGATGATCTCGTTCGCGCCGGTCGGGTGCTCGATCTGGTCGTCCCTGAAGCTCGGGGTGGGAGTCGGTGAAGGAGTGGGCGTCGGGCCCGGCGTTGAGGTTGGGCCTGGCGGATTGGTCGGTGGACTGGTCGGCGGAGTCGTAGCTCCAGGGCCGAAGTTACAGGCCGCTACCAGCCCGGCCAGCGCAAGGGTCAGGAGAGCAGCAGGACGATGGGCACGGTAAGGCAGATAGGTCAATCTCGACATGGGCCGTCAGACGGTCCACTTGACCTGATGGTTCCCTCGCACTCGCGCGCGTACACTCGCTCCCCGGTCGAGGGCACTCAGGGGAGATTGAGATGGGCGTGGTCATCATCCGTGAGCTGGTCGGCACGAGCCCGAAATCGTGGAGCGACGCCGCGCGTCAGGCCGTCACCACGGCGGCTCGAACCGTGCGCAACATCCGCGAGATCGAGGTCGTGAAGTCGAGCGCGCGCGTGGAGAACGGCGAGATCGTCGAGTACCGCGTGGAGCTCAAGCTGCACTTCGAGTACGAGGGCGGCTAGGGTCGGTCCAGGGCAGTCCGGGGGAGTTATCCACAGCCATAGATAAGGCGCCAGTAAGGAGCCCTCGCGATGATGCGGGTATGGTCCGACGCCCGTCGGTCGCCTCAGTGAGCGAGCCGACCCGCACCTTGTCTCGCACTGCACGGGCACAACCAACGTCTGCCCGGGCGCCCGGCCATCCATCTTCGCTGTCGGAGTTGCCATCTTCTCAACCGATTGACGGCGTCCGTTCCGAACGTGCTCCAGTCATCCGCTCGAAGATCCAGCCTCCACCGCTTCGTAGCTCCACTCTCTCCCGCCAGCGATTACTTGATCGTCTGGCTGACGCGGTCGGGTCTCGGCTCACGCTCGTCATCGCTGAAGCCGGCTACGGGAAGACCACACTGCTGGCGGACTTCTCATCACGTGCCACAGCGCGCTGCCTCTGGTACAAGCTCGATCCCACTGACGCCGACCCGGTCACCTGGACGAACTATGTGATCGCAGCCGCGCGTGAGATTGACCCAGAATTCGGGCGCAGCACTCTGGCGTTGCTTGGCCAGGTTGCGCCGGGAGGCCCACCGGAGAGCGTGTTCATAGCCAGCGTGCTGGGCGAGCTTCCGCGTCTGGGGGAGGCTCCTACGGTGCTCGTCCTCGACGACTTCCACGCCGTAGATGACAGCGCTGAGGCACGGGACTTCGTCACTCGCCTGATCAAGGAATCTCCGCCCTGGCTCCATTTCGTTATCTCTTCTCGTCGTCGACCAACGCTGGAGCTCGCCCGTCTCGCCGGGATGGGTGAGGTCGTGGAGATCACCACCGAGGATCTCCGGTTTACCGGCAACGAAACGGAGCGCCTGTTCGCGGACGGGTACGGCCTGGCGCTCGATCCCGACGTCCTGCGGGATGTCGGAACACGCACCCAGGGCTGGGCCGCAAGTCTTCAGCTCTTCCATGGATCTGTCCGCGGCCGTCCGTCGAGCGCTATTCGAGCATTGGCCAAATCGCTCTCCGGCGCCACAAGCCCGATTTACGACTTCCTGGCCCAAGAAGTGCTCAATAACCTGCCCGACGACCTTGAGGAATTTCTGGTTCGTGTCGCCCTTCTCGATCGGATCGTCGCCGCGCACGTCGTGGCGCTTTTCGCTGAGCGCCGCGGCCTGGCGCCTGATGGCGATCAAGCGCGCCGATGGATCGACGACAGCGACCGGCTCGGGCTGCTGAGCAGAACCAGCCAGTCGAGCGAGGCGCGTCAGCTCCATCCGCTCTTACGCGATTTCCTTCTCCGAACACTTGCCCAGCGCCACTCCGCGGACGCGATCCGCGCCATGCACTTGGCCCTTGCCCGTGCGGTCGCCGAGGCAGAACCACTCATTGCAAGCCGCCACTACATCGAGGCCGGTGACCAAACGGAGGCGATGCGGTGCCTCGGACGCTCCGTGATGCTCACGATGGGTTCCGGTCAGTGGGGCGTGGCGTCCTCTCTGATCGACCGCCTTGATGGGGTGCCAGCGGATCCAGCCGTAGCCGCGATCCGGGCCCGCCGCCTGATCGAGGAAGGGGATCTGGCAGGCGCCGGCGCGCTACTTGCTGACGTCGACGTCACCAACTCACCGCCCGATGTCCGCGCTGTCTTCCGCTACTCCAAACTCTCACTTGGCTGGCGCCTCGGTGATCGGTCTATTTTGTTCAAGACGCTTGAGGAAATCCGATCGGACGGTCAAACACCGGCAATCTTTCGTGACATCGCACAGGTGTTCCTAGACGCAAGCCCGTTCGCGCCGAGTCCGATCTCTGTGCCTAGCCTTGTTCAGCGACTTGTCGCAATGTCGCGCTCCCAGCTGGCTGGGGGCCATAGCTACTACGCAGCCATCAGTCTGCATAACGCTGCGATCGCTGAGCTCGTTGCCGGTCATGCGAGCGAAGCGATTCGGCTGGGGGAGCGGGCGTTGGATCAGTACGACCAACTTTCGTTTCCCGCTTCAGAGCGTTACTCGACGCATGCACTGCTCGCGACATCTTGGATGGAACTCGGCGAGACCGGCCGAGCAGAGCAACAGATCGAGCTCGGCCTGGCCTCTGGGAGCGAGCACGGAGATGTGCACGCCGAGTTTGCGTACTTGTTCGCCCTCATTGGACGCCGTCAGCGTGCCGAGGAAATGCTGGTCCGAGCTGACATTCAGCGTGGGAGGGGGTTGTCTGACATCCAAGCTGATGCGACGTCTGCAATCGCGCGTGCCTTCCTACATCTGACGTCCGCTCCGAAACGCTCTATTGATTACATGGAGGCTCAGCCTCGCGAGCGCCCGCTCGATGTCGGCGATTCCTTGGCACAGGACGCCCTCTTGTCACTCGCCCACTTGATGGCCGGCGAACCTGACGTCGCTTCTCAAATTGCGCATCGCGCAGCTCACAAAGCCCGCGGCCAAATGGCAGTCGCGCCGGAGATACGGTTGGCATTGGTTGCGGCAATGGCGGACGAAGATGGCGTCCAACTTAAGGAAGGGATTGCAAGCGCCCAAGCCGTCGGCAACCTCGCGCTCCTCGAGGTCGCAGACGCGATTGGCCGCTCGCTGTATCTGCTCACATCCATGCCGCCTGAGCTTGAGCAATCCATACGACATTGGCCTGACAGGTGGCTGCCGGTACTCCGGCGGCAACTCGAGCGTGGCGACGTCGCCTCGGCGCGAGTCGCCGCTCTCTTGCTCGATGAATTTGGGGCATTCGAGGACGTCGTGCGGCTGCGGGCTTACGCGAAGACCTACAGCCGACGTGGCCGCATCACTGGTCAGCTAGGGCGATCGCTTGCCAAGCGAGTTGGTCCGAGGCTTGAAGTGCTCGATCTTGGTCGAGTGAGGCTTCGTGTTGGTGACCGCGTGACTGAGCTCAGTGCCATGCGGCGCAAGCCTGCATCGCTCCTCATGTACTTGGTCACCAGACCAAACTTCACCGCCACGCGAGAGCAAGTCCTCGAAGAACTCTGGCCAGAGAATGATCCTGGGAGTGCCGCCAATAGTCTGAACCAGTCCCTCTATTTCCTTCGTCGAGATATCGATCCGTGGTACGAAGACGACCTGTCGATCGAGTACATCCCGTTTGAAGGAGACCTCGTTTGGCTCGACCCAGAGCTCGTCCGGGTGACAAGCGCCGATTTCCTAAGCGCTCTTAGGCTTGCTCGTCGCGACCCGGACACTTCCACAGCCCTAGCTCTGCTGGATCGCTACCACGGACAGTTCGCTCCCGAGTTTGAGTACGACGAGTGGGCAATTACGTGGCGGACTCGAGTACAGGTGGCGTTCTTGGAGTTCGCCCATGGTGTCGTCACTGCGCTGATCCACGACGAAGCGTTTGCGGATGCGCGCGACGTGGCACTACGAGCGCTCGAGGCTGACCCGGATGCACGCGACTTAGAGAGGAAACTGATCGCGCTGTACTGGCGCCTGGGATCGCGCTCGGCCGCGACTGCCCAATACCTCCATTTTGCGGCTCAAGAGCGAGCCGACGGCGCGGATCCGCCCTCTATGACCGAGCTCTGGGAAACGGAGCTGCCCGTTCCCCAATAAGCCACGATGCTTATTGGGGAGACCGCCGCTACAACCCTATGGTCCTACTCACCTTCGTACGCACGTACCGGGAGAGGCCTTGCCGTCCAGTTGGAGAAGGAGAGGCCAAGAGGTAGCTCTGAGCGTCAGGGCCGAGAAGGAGTGGGCACATGCAGTCCGACAAGAGCGTAAAAGGCTGGTAACCAACAGATGCTGACCCTGAACCTAAGGCGGGTCGGCTTCTTCGCCACGATGCTTGCGGTGATATTCGCTGGTTCAGCAGGCGTCCGGCCGTTCTAGCCGCCCACCCGTTTTGTAGTACCTAAGGCCCAGTATGGAGGCGCCAGCAGCGCCTCCATACTTGAGTTTGTGGCGACCGCCGAGCGTCCGCACGCCGAAATGAAGCTGAAGGTCTTGATCACTTCGGTTTCATTAGGTGCGCTCGTCTTGAGCGTACTGGCTGTGGCGGGTATGCCCTTGCGCCCGGAAATCGGTGGGTTCTCTGGGCTTGCGCTGTGGGTTGCGATCGTAGTGCTCAGCGCTGCGGCACCAGTGCGCATGGCGGGCGGCGCCGTGGTCGATGTCACGATTGCCCCGATACTCGCGGCCGCCGTGCTGGGCGGTCCTGGCGCCGCTGTGATTGTGGGGCTCATCGGGGCCACGGATGGTCGCGAGCTGAAGGGCCTTCTGCGGATGCGCGGCGGCATCCCTTGGTACGGCACCGTTTACAACCACGCCTCAATTGTGATTCCGGCCGTCTTGGCGGGTGCCATTCTCATTGTTGGCGCGCCGACACCGTTCACCCCTTCGCCGGCGTCACTTGTGGTGGTGCTGTTGGCGGGCTTGGCCTACTTTGCTGTTAACAATGCCCTTGCGGCCGCAGTTATGGCCGTCCGAGAGGAACGCCCTGTACTGGCAGTGTTGGCGGCCAACCTCCGCCAGTTTGGGGTCAGTCTCGCCGGATTGGCGCCGCTGGCGTGGTTGATGGCTGCCATGTATGTCGTCGCGGGGCCGATCGGGATCCTGCCCTTCGCCGTGCCGCTGTACGCGACCCGGGCGGGCTACAAGAAGGTTGTTGAGATCCGCGACATGTTCACCCAGACGGTGCGGAGTCTTGCGTCGGCGGTCGACGCGAAGGATCCGTACACCGCGGGTCACTCGGTGCGCGTGCAATGGATCGGCAAGGACCTGGGCAGGGAGATGCGCTGCTCCGACGCTGAGCTCGAGGCGCTCGAGTGGGGCGGCCTGCTGCATGACATCGGCAAGATCGGCATCCCCGACGCGATCCTGCTCAAGCAGGGCTCGCTGACCAAGGAAGAGCGGACGGTCATGAACACGCATCCGGTCAAGGGCGAGGAGATCATCCGGCCGGTCGAGAAGCTGGCGCCCGAGCTGCCGATCATTCTGCATCACCACGAGTGGTTCAACGGCTCCGGCTACCCTCACCGACTCATGGGCCACAACATCCCGAAGCTGGCTCGCATTCTTCACGTCGCGGACTCGTTCGAGGCCATGACAGCCGCCCGCCCGTACCGCATGACTCCGCTTTCGGAGAGCCAGGCGCTCGAGGAACTGCGCAAGTTCAGCGGCATCCAGTTCGACCCCGAGGTGGTCGCGGCATTCGAGCGGCTAATCGCGCGCCGGCCTGCGTGGGCAAAGCCGAACATTCCCGAGCACCTGACAGAGCGCCACATTCCGCGCCTTGGTGAGCGAGAAGCCCTTACCGCCTGATCAGGCCGCTGCCCCGCGCAGCTTCCAAACAGGTACGGTCACGAGGTGTGCGCTGAGGAGGGGGCGTGACTAAAGGCAGGCGGCCGTGATCGTCATCGGGCTTGTCCTGGGCCTTGTCGCTGGCCTGATAGCAGGCGGGCAAATCGGCCGGTTGATAGACGTCCGGCTGCGCTGGGTGGGGCTGATCTTCCTCGCCCTGGCGCTGCGCGTCGGCACCCAGGTAGCCATCGCCAACGGCGTGGAGATCGCGGATGCGCTGCGGCTGCCGTTGTACGCCGGGGCCTTCGGGCTCCTGATTGCTGGCCTGTGGCCGAACCGCAACCATCCCGGGCTGCTCGCGGTCGCCGTGGGGGCAGCCTCGAACGGCTTGGCAATCGTCGTCAACGGCGGCTGGATGCCGGTATGGCCACCTGCTCTCACCTATGCCGGGCTGGGCACGGAAGAGCTGAACGCCGCCTTCCATCGCCTGCTGCCACAGGACTTCGGGCTGGAGTTCTTTCTGCGCGCCGGACCTATCGCCGACATCATCCCGCTACCCATCCCGATTCTGACCAATGTCGCCAGCATTGGGGACGTTTTCATTGGCGCCGGCCTCGGCTGGTTCGTGTTCAGTACGTTGGTGCGGGGGAAGGAAGATCCAGAGGTCGGCATCAGTCTCGGCCCGGGCCGACGGCTCGGGGCGGAAGCCGGCGTCGGCTTCGATCGACCGGTCGTCCTGGGTGGCGTGCGCGGTGCAGGGATCCCCACCCCGATCCCCCTTGGCGCGCGGGTCCGCGGCCACCCGTACATCCGCCTCGCGCTCGACGCGCGCTTCGCCGCGTTCTGGCTGGCCCAGACGATCAGCCTGTTCGGCGATCGGCTCCACCAGGTCGCACTCGGCGTCCTCGTCTACGCGATCACCAACTCGCCGCTTGCGACCGGCCTCGTCTTCCTTGCCGCGACCCTGCCAAACATATTTCTTGGGCCCATCGCGGGCACGTTCGTCGATCGCTGGGAGCACAAGCACGTCCTCATCGCGAGCGACCTGATCCGCGCCGTGCTCGTGCTGGTGATCCCGTTCGCGGCCATGACCAACGTCGTGCTGGTCTACCCACTCGTCTTCCTGATCACGACGGTCAGCCTCTTCTTCCGCCCGGCCAAGACGGCGATGCTGCCGCGCATCGTTCGCGAGGACGACGTCATGGCCGCCAGCAGCGCGACGTGGACGGCGGACACGCTCGCCGACATCATCGGCTTCCCCCTAGCGGGGTTGTTCATCGCCTTCCTGGGCGTCGGAGCAGCGGATCTGGGGCTGGCATTCTTCGCCGACTCGGCAACCTACGTCCTCTCGGCCCTGCTGCTCGCCGGCATCGCAGTCGCACCGCTGGTGCGCTCGCAGGCGCCGCGGGTGGGTAACGCAGTCCGCACATTCGCGAACGAGCTCGCTGAAGGCTGGCGCTTCCTGCGCGGCAAGCCGGCGCTGATCCAGAACACGCTTATCAGCGCTGTGGCCCAGATGACCGTCGGTGTGACGCTGGCGCTGACCGTGGTCTACGCCAGGGACGTCCTGGACGGCCGATTTATCCCCTACCCGCAGAACTTCGCCGCTATCGAAACCGCTATCGGCATCGGCAACCTAGTCGGCGGCCTGGTGGTTGGGGCACTCGGTGCCCGGCTTCGCAAGGGCTGGCTGGTGGTCGGTGGCTTCGTCGCCATGGGATTGGCCACGATCGTCCTCGGTCTGACTGACAACGTGCTCCTCGCGCTGGCCGGGGCGGCGGCGATGGGGATCGCCAACCTCGTTTTCATCATTCCCACCCAGACGATCTTCATCGCGATGACGCCGATCGAGCTGATGGGCCGCGTGGTGGCCTTCCGCGGCAGCCTGGTCTTCGGGGCGATGACGCTGGCGATGGCGGTGTCGGGCATCCTGGCCGAGAGCGTCCCTGCGGGCCTGGTGATAGCTGGTTTCGGCGCGCTGACCGTGGTCGGCGGGTTGATCGGAGCCCTCCTGCCCGCGGTGCGCGACGCTTGAGCGGCAACCGGCTGACATAATCGGTTCGAAGTGCTGGCCGACTACCTGATTCCCACTACTGTTGCGCTCGTCGTGGCTGCCGCCGTGGCGCTGCTTGGCGCGGCGCTGCTCTGGCGGCGAGTGAGCGCTGCGCAGACTGGCCTCACCCGCGTGGCAGCCAGTCTGGATGAGCGAGCATTGACGCTGCCGCTGGCTCTTTCGTCTGCTCGCGCAGTGCTGGCCGAGCGTGGGGCCGCGGTCGAACACGCGGGCTGGGTGATTGCCCGTTTCGACGAGCAGGCAGAGCGCATCGAGGGGACCCTGGCACAACGTCGGGCGGGGCTCGACGCAACGCGAGCGAGATTGGAAGGCGCCCGAGCGGGCGTGAAGAGACTGAAATCGGCCGCCCGCCTGATCATGCGGGCGATCGAACTGAGGAGGGCAATCCTGGGATGACCGACCCCAAGCGGCCGGAAGAGACCGACGAGCCTGAGGCGACCGATGCGGACGCCGTCGGGGAGGCGGCGGCCGAGCCCGATGAAGCCGAGGGGTTCGACGAGGCCGAGGAGAGTCTTGGAGGCGATACGGCGCCGCCGGTTCCTTTATCGAAGCCGGCCGCTTCGCGGGATCGCTCGGGAAAGATCTCGACGACACCGGCGGCTGTGGTGGACGAGCTGCCGTACTTCGACGACCGAGTGTCGAAGGTGTGGGTCGGCCTGATCGTCGCCGTCTTCGCGCTCATCCTTGCCTACGGCTTCCTGTTCGGCGGGGGCGGGTTCCTCACTGCGACCCCGTCACCCGAGCCGACCCCATCCCCAGCGCCGAGCCTGTCGCCCAGCCCGGTCCCCAGCAGGACGCCGGCACCATCCGGCACACCCAGTGCATCGGGCAGCCCAGCGACATCGGGCAGCCCTGCCACCTCGGGCAGCCCAGCGACATCGGGCAGCCCTGCCACCTCGCCCAGCGGGGCGCCGTCACCGAGCCTGGCTCCCTCACCCACCCCTGCTCCGACAGGAACTCCGAGCGCGGGTCCGAGCTAGGACCAGGCCTATGCGCCGCTGGATGCGTCGGTCGAACGGCTACGACTGGATAGCGGAGCAGCTGGAGCGGCGAGGGGTCAGTGATCCGGAGGTGATCCGTGCGATGCGCGCGGTGCCACGTGAGCAGTTCGTGCCACCCGAGCTTCGGTACCTGGCGTATGACGACGGGGCCCTACCGATCGGGCGGGGACAGACGATCAGCCAGCCGTATATCGTCGCGCGCATGACTGAGGTGCTGGCGCTGGGGTCGTGGCGCGAGGCCCACGGCGGCGAACAACCGAAGGTCCTCGACGTCGGCACCGGCTCCGGCTACCAGGCCGCGATCCTTGCCGAGATGGGTGCGCGGGTCGTTTCGATCGAGTTGGAGGCAGAGCTGGCGGAACGCGCTCGTCGGACGTTGCTGGAGCTCGGTTACCAGGTCGACGTCCGGGTCGGCGACGGGAGCGCGGGTGCGCCCGATGAGGCGCCGTTCGCAGGCATCGTCGTTGCAGCCGCCGCACCGCAGATCCCCGTGCCGCTGGTCGAGCAGCTCCTGCCTGATGGTCGGCTGGTCATTCCGATCGGCACTCGATTCGAACAGCTCATCACCCTCGTCCGGCGCACGGAAGACGGCTTCACGCAGGAACCGATCGAGCCGGCGGTCTTTGTGCCGCTGCTCGGCGAGCATGGCTTCGGCGGGCGCTGATCGTGGAGCCCAGACCAGCGGAAGTACCAAGGAGAATTCCCGGGTCGTGCCCCGGTGTGACGCGCGATAGCGATACCGCTACCGGCCACCGACGATGTTCCCATGAAAAGGACCTCACACCGTCTGGTCGGCGGAACGTCACGCAACTTTCTCGCATTGGTCGGCGCAACCGGGCTCGTACTCGGTTCCCTGCTCTGCTTGATCGTGGGCGTGGAAGACGTGACCGCCGGAATGGTCGCCGACGATCCCCGGCCGAACTTGACGATCACCAAGGGGCAGTTCAGCGCGGGCGAGCTCATGGCCGGCGATCACCTTCGGCAGTCGGTCGTCGCAATGGTCGATTTCGACGCGGTGTTTGCCCTGCGTACATCGGTCGGTGGCTCGGAACACCTGGCCAGCCAAATCGTTGTGCAGATCACGGACGCGGACACCGGCGAGTCGTTGTACCACGGGGCGTTGGCCGGGGCCGGTTTCGATGGACGCCTTCTCTCGGCGGGAGAGCTCGAGGAATTGATCGTCGACATGCACCTGCCGTCGTCAGGAGATGCCGACCTCGGTGGCTTGACGGTGAATGTGGCCTGGACCTACACCGCTACGCGGGTTACCGGGTCCTGACGATCTTCTCGTCAATCATCCAATCTCGCGGCCCGTGTTGCGCGCGAGGTGCGCTGGTGGCCGTCGTGCGAAGCCAGCCTTCACGGACGGCGCGCATCGCCAGCTCGGTGCGGCTGACCGCTCCGTAACGATCGAAGAGAACCCGCAGGTGGCTGTCAACAGTCTTGGCGCTGATCGCCAACTGCTGCGCGATCTCGTCGTTGGAGGAACCCTGGGCAACCAGTTGGATCACGCCCAGCTCACGCCTGGAGGGTGTCTTCACTGCTCCTCGCCGCACATGCAACGCATGAGCGGCAAATGCGAGCCCGCCACCCGCGACGGTCCGCAGTGCATCGGTGAGCTGTTCCACGAGCGCCGCCTTGAGAACGAAGCCTGCCGCGCCGCGCTCGAAAGCTACCTGGTAGTAGGTCGCATGCTCGAAGGCGCTCAGCATGATGATCGGCGGGCGAGCATGAGGAAAGTAGTCCAGCAATTCGAGACCGGACTGGTCGCCCAGTTGGATGTCGCTCAGGACGACGTCCGGCTGGACTCGGGCGATCAGCTCGACGGCGGTCTGGAGATCGCCGGCCGTGCCTACGACGCGAAGGTCGGGCTGGGTGGAGATTACGGCTGCGACGCCGGCCAGGACGATCTGCTGATCGTCCACGACGACAACCGTGATCGCGGGGCGATCCTGTTCACCGGGCAGGGTCATTGCAAGGTGCTCGAGCCCGCCTCGTGGGCGTCCAGAAGCTGCCCGATCACGGCGGTCAATTCCGACGGCCGGTACGGTTTGACCACGATCGCGGTACAGCCGGCGTCCACTGCCGCCGTTCGCGTTGCAGGAACGGCATCGGCAGTCAGTGCAACGATGATCGGGCGGACCGCCGTGCGCATGGCTCTGAGTTCGCGGGCCAGGTCGAATCCGTCGCCGTCAGGAAGGCGCCTGTCGAGAAGGACCAGGTCGTGCTCGGACTGGGCCGCCCGACTGCGTCCCTCGGCGAGGGTCGTGGCCTCGACCAGCTCGGCGTCGCGGAGACGGCGATCCGAGGCACGCTCCAGGACGGCACGAAGCAGTGCGCGATTGAGGACTTCATCCTCGACCGACAGGATTCTCAGCCGCCGCCCACGCGAAGCGTTCACGCGGCGCTCTCACGCTCCTGACGACGTGGCGCGACGGATTGGAGCCATGCCCTAAGATGTTCAGCCGCATCCTCGCCCTTCTCGCAGATGCCGATGATCTTGCCGTTCAGGCGCGCCTTGTCTGTTTCGTCGAGCGTCTGCGCCGTGAGGATGAGGATCGGCGTCTCTCGCGTGCGCCTGGCCGCCTTCAACTGTGCTACGACTTCGAAACCATCCAGGTCGGGCATGACGATGTCGCAGATGATCAGATCAAACGGCGCATCGCTGGCTGCATACACGGCTTCCCGACCGCCGTGGGCGAGGACGACTTCGCAACCCTCCGATTCGAGTGCCGCCTGCACGAGCGCGAGTGCCGCCGGATCGTCGTCAGCCGCGAGCACGCGTGGACGAGCCGGTCCGGCGAGGTCCGGCACGTGTCGTCGGAGGGCCGCCAGCAGCGCATTGCGCTCGACCGGCTTGATCAGGTAATCCACGGCTCCGAGAGCCAGGCCGACATCCCGGTCGTCGACGACAGTGATCATCAGTACAGGGATCCCACGAAGATCCTCATCGGCCTTTAACCGGCGCAACACCTCCCAGCCATCGACGCCGGGCAACAGCACGTCGAGCAGGATTGCGGCGGGCCGCTGCTTGCGAGCGGCTGCGATGCCGAGCACACCGTCGCCCGCCGCACTGAGTACGTAGCCGTCCGGCTCCAGATAGCTACGCAACAGCGCGACGGCCTGAGGATCGTCCTCGATCACCAGCACGCCGCCGTGCGACGCAGGCCTCGCTTGGCCGGCATCCTCCGGGATCGTGGACCGGGGCACGACCTGAGCCGCGACTGGCGAGGCCGAAGCCGTGGCAAGCGGCAGGACGATCGTGAATCGACTGCCGCTGCCTATCGCCGATTCGAGCTCCATGTGGCCTCCGTGCGCTTCGACCAACCGCCGCGTCAGTGCGAGACCGAGGCCCGTGCCGGCCTGACGGCTTTGCGGATCGCCTACCTGCGTGAACTCCTCGAAAACACGCTCGTGATCTTCGGCGGCAATTCCGACGCCGGAATCCACTATCGAGATGTGGACGGCCGAATCGCTGGCATGGCCCTCGATCCGCACCGTACCGCCGTCCGGTGTGTACTTGATCGCGTTCGAAAGTAGGTTGTAAAGGATCTGGCGCAGGCGGCTCCTGTCCGCGTTTATCTCAGGCAGGTCTACGTCCGTCGTCAGGGCGATTCCTTTCTGGAGCGCCAGCGGTCGCAGCTCGCCCACAGCGTTGCCAATGGCCGCCGCGGGAACGAGTCGCTCGATGCGCAGTTCGAGGCGGCCGGCCTCGACCTTGGCCAGGTCCAGCACGTCGTTGATCAGCCCGAGCAGGTGCTGGCCCGCAACGCGGACATGGTCGATCCATTCGGCCGGCACGTTTCGCCGGCCGTCGGTCTCGGGTTCGAGTCGCATGAGGTCGCTGAACCCAAGAATTGCGTTCAGAGGCGTGCGCAGCTCATGGCTCATGCTGGCCAGAAAATCGCTTTTCGCCTGGCTCGCGGTGCTGAGCGCCTCGACAGTCGTTCGCAGGGTTTCAGCCAGCTCCGCGCGTTCGGCCGACGTCCTGGCCCGATCCGCCAATACCGCGGCCTCGACGCCGACGATCTCGAAGACCTCGCGGTCGTCATGGGCGAACAGGGATCGGCGTTCACCGGCCAGGACGAGCAGGCCTTTGTCATCGCGGGGGGCGTCGAAGCCGACGAGCGTCACGTAGCGGGTGGCTCCCTTCTCGACGAACGCACGAATTGCCGGCGCAGCACGAGCGGACGAAACCTGGTGGATCTGCTCCGCCTGCGCGAGGAGGAAGCCGAATTCGACACCGTCCCATACATCCTGGTCCGTCACCGCGTCGCCAACATGCGCCACCGCCCGGGCACCGTGCTCGGTATTCCCGAGCAGGACAACCGCTCCGCTCACGCCCGCCGCTCGAGCTGCCAATTCCGCGAAGCGCAGCCAGGTGATCGCGGGATCTGATTCGGCCGACGTCGACAGGAGGCGCCTGCTGAGGTCGTAACCCGCACGGGCCTGCCAGTTGCGGCGCAGCCAGCCGGGCGCCATGAAAGCCGCCGCGTACGTAAGCGCCGCGACCAACACGCCATAACGAGAGAGACCCTGGATAAGCGCGGAATCGCCGGGCAGCGCCGCGGCGGCCCCGGCGAGCAGCAGTGTCGCGGCCATGAGGATGGTGGCGCCGCTGACGACGAACAGTCGTGCTTTCGCGCTGCCCGTGCGGCGGCGTGCGGCCAGCGCGAAGACGATCGCCGCCGCTAGAGCCGTTGCCCCGTAGACGGCGACAGCCGCGAGGGTCAGGACCACGGGAGGCGGGCTGGGCAGGACCACGATCGGCACGGCCGTCGCGATGTAGCCGCCTACGGCCAGCCACTTGATCCTGCGTGGAACGGGGTGCAGCATGCCCGCAAGCCGGAGGGTGAGCACGGGCTGCGCAAGGAGTCCGAGAATCGAGAGGCTCGCGAGCGGCGCAGGCAGGTCGACGGCCAAAACGAGGTCAAGCAGGCGGCCGATGAACACCGGCGCGCTGGCCGCAAACACCAGCACGACGGCACCGGCAAGGGCGCCACGGCGGCGCAGGTATCCGATCACGCTGGCCGCAAACAGCAGTACGAACAGGCTCGACGCGATGGGGATCTCGATCAGGTCCACGGTCAGCCGCCTCCTCTATGCGCCGGGGACGGCTCTTTTATCAGCCCCCGGGTGACAGTCCAAATATCGCCGGCGCCGGCCGGAGAGGTGATGTCGAACCCGTCGCGCTGGTCGAGGTAGGCGAGAAACACCTGGGCGAGTTCCGGGTCGAATTGGCTGCCGCGGTTTGCGAGCACCTGGCTGCGCGCCTCGTCCTCGCTCAGTGCTGGCCGGTAGGGGCGGTCATGCACCATCGCGTCATAGGCGTCGACGACACCAACGATCCGCGCCCCCAGCGGGATGCCGGTGCCAACCAGGCCATCCGGGTATCCCCGCCCATCCCAGCGCTCGTGATGCCCGCGCACGATCGGGGCAACCAGCATGCCCATGCGTAGCGGTTCGACGATCGCGGCGCCGATGACCGGGTGCCTGCGCATCTCGATCCATTCGTCTTCGTCCAGCGCGCCCAGTTTGCGAATGATCGACTCACGCACGCCGATCTTGCCGACGTCATGCAGAACGGCACCGAATGCGATGGCTTCCAGGATCTCGGCATCGACATCGATGCGTCGCGCGACGCCGAGCGCAAGCTCAGCCAGGCGACTGCAGTGCTGCTCGGTCGTTGGGTCCTTGGCTTCTACCGCGTTGGCGAGAGCGGCGATCACGCTCTGCGCCGACTCGAGGCGATCGAACGCGGCGCGTGTGCGTAGCGCCGCGCGGACGCGGGCGACCAACTCGGTGGGCTCGTAGGGCTTCGTGACGAAGTCGCTCGCGCCGGCCTCGAGACCGGCGATCTTGGTAGCCGTTGCGTGATATCCGGTGACGAGGATGATCGGCAGCTCCGGATCGCTGAAACGCCGTCTGAGCTGGCGGGTGACCTCGATGCCGTCGGGCGGCGGCATACCGACATCGAGGAGCAGCGCTTCCGGAACCTCGTCGGCGACCAGCCTGAGCGTACTCGCCCCGTCGGCACTTTCCCTGACCGAGCAACCCTCCTGTTCGAGGATTGCGCGCAGGAGTGCGCGCGAGCCGGCGTCGTCATCGGCGATCGTGACGCGCCGCGGTCGCATGCCGGGCCGTGGTTCGATCACCGGTGAAAGCCGCTTCGATCGTCCGCGCTCACGTAGGCAGGTCCCCAAGCTCGGCCATCGTCCGCGCTAGGGTCGCCCCGGCTGGTGTGCCTCGGCTAAGCAGGCGGAGCGTGCTCACGGTTCGCAGCAGCAGATCGACTTCTGCCGCGACGATATCCAGTCCCTCTCGTGCGGCTTTGTCGTTGAGCCGGCGCTCGAGAGCGACGGTCAGATCAGACAGCTCCTGCCTCGCCTCGATCTGCGCGGCTCCCTTGAGGCTGTGCGCGCCGCGAGCAAGGATGGTGATCGCACGGATGCGATCCGTGGGTGTGTGCGCGTCGGCGAGGGCATGCACGGCCGACTCCATTGAGTCCAGCCTCCTCTCTCGCTCGGCGGCGAACAGCGGCTCAAGGCCGGCGAAAACGTCGGTTTGGCCAGGCATCGCAGATCCTCACCTTCGGGCGGCGGAGCGGCTTGTCGTTCGCACCGCCATCTGCTGCCCGTCCCGCGAACCGTAGCCCGCGCGGGCCTGCCGGCGCCGCAGGACGAAGGTACTGGGGCACACGAGCCACCAATCGACCTGGTGGCTCCGTGTCACCTGTCCTGACTTGGCCGCCTGGTGGATCGCGCGTCGCCGGCGAGTTACTTCGTAGCCGCGCGGTTGCCCAATACCTCGCGGACGTTGCCGAGAAGGGCATCCGCCCGGGTCACCGGGGGAGCGTACGCGCCGCGAATGTTTCGCCGTCCGTCGGGTGCGCCGCCGGTCTGAATGTTCGAGCTGGTCCTGGCGACCTGCCGCCGAAGGTCCCAAGGCACATTCCTCAGTGCGCCCTCAGTGATCCGGCCGATGTTCCGAAGGGCGCGCCGACGGTAGCTTTTGGGTGAATTCCGGCACATGAAGTCGTCGGA